>NZ_JBXKJL010000058.1:0-7457 GCF_056994735.1 Geomonas sp. | reverse complement strand
TGGGAGGCCAGCACAAGGGTCAGCACGTTTATCGCTCCCTTGGCGGCTGAATAGGCGGCGACGTCGGGGTAGGCGACACGGGTGACGCAGGATGAGACGTTGATGATCCTGCCGTTATTGCGCATCCGGGGCAGGGCCTTCTGCATCATGAAGAAGGGGCCTTTGGCGTTGACGGTGAATACCTCGTCGAAGAGTTCCTCGGTCGTCTCCTCCACCGTGCCGCTTTTGCCGATGCCGGCGTTGTTCACCAGCACGTCGAAACCTTCTTCTCCCGTTTCCTTTTTGATGATGGCGTCGAGTTCATCGTAGAGGTACGAGATGCTGGAGACCTCTCCCACGTTTCCCTGCACGGTGAAAGCTTTCCCGCCGTTGCGCCAGATCTTGTGCACCACTTCCTCTGCAGCTTCCTTCTGCTTGTGGTAGTGCACCGCCACCATCAAGCCGTCCTGGGCGAGATTGATTGCTATCGCGCGGCCGATGCCGCGGCTGGCTCCGGTTACCAATGCGATTCTCTGTTTCATAGCTTCCTCCTTATCTCCCACCAAAGGAGCGTCCACCAAACCGGCTTAAGGCGACTGAAACCTGTTTCACCAGCAAATGTTACCACACGGCATCTGCATTATCGGATGCAGCCGGGAAAAAGGGAAGCGACGCATCTGCGCGATTCTCTTGACTATCCCGGCTCGGGTGCTAAAAGGAACTAAGGGTTTGGCCGAAGAAGGCTCTCCCGGAAGGGGAATGCTGGATGCGATCCAGAACGGTCCGATCATCATCCGCTGCAAGCCGTGCCACGGGTCTCGTCCCGGGAAACTCCACTATGACCAAGCCCCAAAGCAGGCACCGTTACCCGTCCCGCCGCTGGCCGATCCGGTACCGCTGGCACCGCAGGCTCCTCCACCAAGGGAAAAGGAGATACGTCAACATGATAACTGAGGGGATAAAGAGCTTCGTGGAGGGGATCGGGCATGCCTTCGTGGCTACCTGCGATGCAAAAGGGAATCCTCATCTCGCCGCCGGAAGAGGGATCGCCGTCACGGCCCGTAATATCCTGGTCTTCGAAGCCTGGTTTTGCCAGACGACGTTACGAAACCTTATGGAGAATCCGAAGGTCGCTGTGGCCATTGCCGACCCGATGACGGGAAATGGGTACCAGTTCACCGGTTATGTGGATAGGAGCGAGGATACGGCCCTTCTGGATGGCTACCTTCCAGGAGGCGAGCCTCCGGGACTGCCGCAAGTGCAGTGGAGGCTCGAGGTAAGGGTTGAAAGTGTCTTTTCGTTCACAGCTGACGCGCATTCCGACCGGCCGTTGGGATAGCTATCTTCTCGGCTGCTCTTTTTTTCCCGTCAGATTCCCCAACAGTTGCTCGGCGAAAGGGATGTCTTCTTCAGCCACTTCTATCTCTCTCGGAATCCCTGTTCCTTGACGGGAAGCGGCCACGAAATACTCGATCCCGCCTTTTCTCAATATTTCCTCGACGCGTGCCAGATCCGCCTCATCCTTCGGGTCATAAAACTTTGTCATGTTATTCCCCCCTTCCTGTTGATCCTTCCCTTCTCTTTGATTCTCATTTTACTACGTACCGGGACAAAACCCCATCCCTTGCTGAGGTGGAACCCCATCCCCCTCCTGACCTCCCCCTTGAAGAGGGAGGTTCATAGACTGAACTGAGTAGCGCTAATCTTCGTTACGAGATTGTCATCCCCGAATGCCCTTATCGGGGATCCAGATTTCACGTCTTATGAGCTGGATTCCCGTTCAGTATAGCTTCGGGAATGACAGTTTTGGAAGGAAGATTGGTACGGTAGACTGATGTCCCTGATGGCGCTTCTACGTCTGGTGGTGGGCGTTCACAGCGTGAGGTCGACAATGATGACCAGGAACAGGAGGAGGATATAGCCGATGGAGCAGCGGAAGGCGGCGCGGTAGTTGCCGCCGCTGGTCATGAAGTAACGGCAGGCAAATAGGTAGCAGCCGGTGACCAGGGAGGCGCAGGTGGCAAATATATCCGAGCAGGGACCGAGGTGCCAAAGCAGCAGAGTTGCCGGCATCAAGGCTGCGACGCCGGCATAAATGCAGGTCCTGGTGAAACGATCTCCCATCACCAGGGGGAGTACCGGAACCCCCGCGGCCCTGTACTCCTCGCGATGCGACAGCGACAGCAGCCAGAAATGGGGTGGCTGCCATATCAGCATGATCAGGAATAGCGACAAGGAGGCCAGGTCCGGGTTCGGGTTGACGGCAGCATGGCCGATCAGGACGGGAAATGCGCCTGGAAGACCGCCGAGGACGGCTGCCCAGGGGGTATGACGCTTGAGGAAGAGCGTGTAGTAGAGGGTGTAGCTGAGGGCGGCGGCGACCAGCAACAGCGCCGTCCTAGATGACAAGAGCGCGCAGGCCATGGCAACCGACGCGGCGGTGAGGGCGACTGCGGTCGCCAGTGCCCGCCCTGTTCCCACCCGTTTCAGCGCCGCCGATCTCACCGTCAACCGCTCCATCTGCTCGTCCATGCGCCGGTCGACGACGCTGTTGATGACGGCGGAGCCGGCCGCCATAAGGAGGAGGCTGACCACGCAGGAAATCCCTGTCTTTATCTCCGGAAGACCTCTTCCGGCCACCACCATGCCGGTATACCCCGACAGCGTGACAGCTGCCACTATCCCGGGTTTGGCCAGGATCAAGAAGGCGCCACAGGTCCCGGAAAAACCCCGCGTCTCCTTCAGCTGGAGGTGATTTCCCGCGGCGGTTCGGATCATTCGGGCTGTTCCGCCGGCTCCCGCATCTGCTTGAGCCAGATCCGCAGGCTCATCCAGATGATAGCGAGCGTCATGCCGAGGTGCAGCGAGGTGATGGGATAGCTGAGGCCGGACAAGACCACGGCAGCCCCCACGCCGATCTGGACCGCCACCAGGACCATCAGGATCAGGAGGTCGGTGTGCCGCTGCTTCAGGTGCTTGTCCAGGATGGAGGTGAGGTAAAGGGCGACGGTGGTGAGGAAGGTTCCGAGGGCGAGGAGACGGTGTGAGAAGTTGGTGGCGACGGGACGGTCCCAAAGTGGCGGCAGCAGGTGCCCCTGGCAGGTCGGGAAGTCGGGGCAGGCGAGACCCGCCGCGGAATGGCGCAGGTAGGCGCCCAGCGAGGCCTGGAAGTAGACTATGACCAAAACGGAAAAGATTAGGCCCGCATACCCGGAAACCGAAATCGTCGCAGGACGCGTCTCGCCGTCGCAGACGGCCATGTAAAGGACCAGCAGAAAGACCGCCAGGCCGATCATGAAATGGACCGTCGTCACCTGGACCGGGAGGCCCAGGAGCACCACGATGCCGCCCAGCAGTATCTCCAGGGCGATCAGTCCCAGTGCCGTCAGGGGAATCCCTTTCTGGAATCCCTGGTAGGACGGCAGTCGCTTACGGACCAGGAGGATCAGGAAGATGGTCGCCAAGGCGGCGATCACCCTGTGCAGGAACTCCATCCAGACGTCGAGCCGCAACGGCGGCAGGAACTGGCCGTGGCAAAGCGGCCAGTCCGGACAGGCCTCTCCGGCCTGCATGCCGGCGACCAGGTTGCCCCAGATGAGGAGTAGGAAGAAGAGTCCAGCTGTCACTCGGCCCAGCATGTCGCACCTCCGGGAAATGGGGGACTGGGGACTGCAACCAGTCCGGGTCTTGTCTCAACGAAGTCTTTGCGCCAGTAACCGGTCGATGGACCAGCGGCCGCCGCCTGCTATGATCAGGGCCAAGGTGATGGTTATGGCAAGGATGTGATATTCGAAACCCTCACCCGCCTGCTTGCCCATCCAGTTCATGAAGAACCCGTTCTTCCAGTGTACCAGCGCCACTGCGCCGATCATGTCACAGAGGATGCCGAAGGCCGCGATCCTGGTGAGAAAGCCGAGGATCAGCCCCACCGCCCCAAGGGATTCGGCTATGATCACCAGCAAAGCCAGGGCTGCGGGTATGTGCATATGGGTGGTGAACATGGAGAGCGTCTGGCTGAAGCCGGGCCCGCCGAACCATCCGAGCACCTTCTGTGCCCCGTGGGGAAACATCGCTAAGCCCATCCCGATCCTCAAAACCAGGGTCGGCCAGCTGTCATCGGTCTTAAATAGGCTGTACATGGATTCTCCTCCATTCGCTCCCACCGCCAAGATGACCATCAACGGGTGAGAGTATCGACCAGGGTCCCGACGATGATCAGCGCCAGGATCGCCAGCGGGAAGATGGCGAAGCCCAGCACCAGCTTGATCTCGTTACGCAGGTGCATGAAATAAAGCGCTACCAGTGTGGCTTTGACGGAAGCGATGATGAGAGCCACCGTGGCGTTCCAAAGCCCGAGGTTGAAAAAGGAGACGGCCACGGTCACGGCGGTCAGCACCAGTAGCGACGCCCAGACGATCAGGTAATTCCTGTAATGTCCCATAGCCACCTCAGCCTATCAGGTAGAGCAGGGGGAAGAGATAGATCCAGACCATGTCGACGAAATGCCAGTAAAGGCCGGTGATCTCGATCGGCGTGTGGTAATCGGCGGAGAAGAAGCCCTTTTGGGCGCGGATCAGCAGCCACACCATCACCAGCATACCGAAAATTACGTGGAGACCGTGCAGGCCCGTCATCATGAAGTAGAGCCCGAAGAAGAGGTTGCTCCTTGGGAAGAGGCCGTGACTGAAGTCCTCACTCCACTCGACGTACTTGACCCCCAGGAATCCCGCCGCCAGTGCCAGGGTGAGGGCGATGCCGATCTTCATCAGGCGGACCTTGCCCTGCCTGATCCCGGCGATGGCGATGGCCATGGTCAGGCTGCTGGTGAGGAGCAGGACGGTGTTGATCGCCCCCATCACTCGGTTCAGCTTCAGGTGCTCGTGATGGAAGAGATCGGGATAGTCCAGGCGGAAGACCGCGTAGGCTGTGAAGAGCCCGCCAAAGAGGAGGAGCTCCGTGGCGAGAAATGCCCAGATGCCAAGCCTTGCGGCCACCGGCGCGCCTTTTTCCGCCTTTTCCTTACTTGACACTTGGTTCCCTCGTTTTCTTGCCGTAGCTGTAGGGCCAGTCGGTCACCGTGGGGATCTCCTCGAAGTTTTCCTCAGGAGGCGGCGAAGGGACCTGCCACTCCAGGGTGAGCCCGTCCCATGGATTGGCAGGAGCGACCGCTCCGCGTTTCAGGGAGCGGATGAAATTGAAGAACATGATGCCGATGCCGAGGAAGAGGACCCATGAGCCGACCGTGGCCAGGACGTTCAGTCCATGGTACTTCGCCGGATACTCAGCATAGCGCCTGGGCATCCCCTGCATCCCGAGGATGAACATGGGGAAGAAGGTCAGGTTGAAGCCGCTCACGATCAGCCACCAGGCATGCTTGGCCATCCTCTCGCTCAGCATGCGGCCGGTGATCTTCGGGTACCAGTAGTGCAGCCCGGCGAAGAGCCCCATCACCGTCCCCCCCATCATGGTGTAGTGGAAGTGGGCCACCAGGAAGTATGTGTCGTGCACGTGGACGTCGGTGGCCAGGGAGCCAAGGAAGAGCCCGGTGAGCCCGCCTATGATGAAGAGGAAGATGAAGGTCAGGGCCCAGAGCATCGGCGAGTCGAGGGATATCGACCCCTTGTAGAGGGTGGCGATCCAGTTGAAGATCTTAATCCCGGTGGGCACGGCCACGAAGAAGGTGAGGAAGGAGAAGATGATCCCTGCCGTGGTCGACATGCCGCTCACGAACATGTGGTGCCCCCAGACCAGGAACCCGATGAAGGCTATAGCCAGGGCGGAGTAGGCGATGGCCTTGTAGCCGAAGATCGGTTTTCTTGAGAAGCAGGGGATGACCTCGGAGATGATCCCCATGGCCGGCAGTATCATGACGTAGACCACTGGGTGGGAATAGAACCAGAAGAAGTGCTGGAAGAGGAGGGGATCGCCCCCCTTTGCCGGGTCGAAGAAGCCGATGCCGAAGATCCGCTCGGCCGCCAGCAGGATGAAAGTGATGCCGATGACGGGGGTGGAGAGGACCTGGATCACGCTGGTGCCGTACATCCCCCAGATGAAGAGCGGCAACCGGTACCAATTCATGCCCGGTGCGCGCAGGGTATGGATGGTCACGATGAAGTTAAGGCCGGTGAGGATGGACGACATCCCGACCATAAATAGGCCGAAGGCGAGGATCGTGACCGCCCCGGCGCTCTGGGTGGAGAAGGGGGTGTAGAAGGTCCAGCCGGTATCGATTGGCTGCACCAGCGAGACCAGGGTGATGATGACCCCGGCGACGAAGATCCAGTAGCTTAACAGGTTCAGACGCGGAAAGGCCACGTCGCGCGCGCCGATCAGGATCGGGATGAAGAAGTTCCCCAGCGAAGAGGGGATGGCCGGAATGATGAAGAGGAAGATCATGATCGCGCCGTGCATGGTGAATAGCACGTTGTAGGTGTGGTCGCTGAAGAGCGCCGGCCCGGGGGAGAGGAGTTTGAGGCGCAGCAGCATGGCCAGGATCCCTCCCACCAGGAAGAAGGCGTGGGTGGTGATCAGGTACATGACGCCGATGCGCTTGTGGTCTAGGGTGAAGGCCCAGGAGCGGAATCCCTTGTGTGCCAGGTAACTTTCCGTATGGCTCATTGCTGTCCCTCGTTTTAATTGCACCCTTCGACAAGCTCAGGGCGAACGCCTCCACGCCCTTCGACAGGCTCAGGGCGAACGGCTCGACGCCCTTCGACAGGCTCAGGGCGAACGGCTCCACGCCCTTCGACAGGCTCAGGGCGAACGGCTCCACGCCCTTTGACAGGCTCAGGGTGAAACGGCTCCAAGCCCTTCAACAGGCTCAAGGCGAACGGCTGGATCTCAAGGTCGGTCCCTGCTGAGCCTGACGAAGCTCGCGATCGCGGTGAAATACCTCTGCTGAGCCTGCCGGAATATGTTAGATGATTCGTGCTCATCTTGTGGAAGCTCCTGATTATCATGAAACCGTTCGGCTGAGCCTGCCGGAATGTGTTAGATGATTGGCGCTCATCTTGTGGAAGCTCCTGATCATTGTGGAACCGTTCGTGCTGAGCCTGTCGAAGCACGCAAGCTCCTCTTTCCCTATTTCAACGTCTTCATGTAATCGATGATGGCTGCGATCTCGTCGTCCTTCAACTGCCCCTTGAAGGTCGGCATGATCGGCTGGAAACCTTTCACCACCTGCTCATTGGGCTCCTCTATCGAGTCCCTCAGATATTCCTCGTCCGCCTTCACCTTCTTCCCGTCGGAAAGCTCCACCGTGCTGCCGTAGATCCCCTTGAGGGTGGGGCCGATCTTCGGCGTTCCGTCTATGGTGTGACAGCCGCCGCAGCCGCTGCTCTCGAAGAGCGCTTTGCCTTTGTCCGCCAGCGTCTGCGTCCCTGGCTTCGCCTTCTGCTGCTCGCTCTGTTGCCAGGCGAGATAATCGCCTTCGGGCATCACGATGAGGCTCGCCCGCATTACCGAGTGACCGGTGCCGC
>NZ_JBXKJL010000057.1:0-4659 GCF_056994735.1 Geomonas sp. | reverse complement strand
ATGTCCTCCTGCTGCGCCGTGTCGGAGAGGAGATCGAAAAGGACGGGGTTGATGTTGGCGCCCCTGGGGAGGATCGGCCCCTTCCCGAGCCCCACCTCGCCGTTGTGCTTCTTCTCGACGTCCGGCTGGTCGGTGGCGAAATCAACCTCGACGCAGATGCCCACGTCGGGGTTGACCGAATAGCTGCTGGTGGTGCCGCCCCGCAGCCCGACCTCTTCCTGCACGGAAGAGACGCCGTAGAGATCGATCGGGAGCTGGACGGGAAGGGCCGCTACCGTGCGCAGCACCTCGGCGACCACGAAGCTGCCGGCCTTGTCGTCAAGACCACGGCAGGTCACACGGTCGCCGGCCAGACGCTCGAGGGCGACGGCGAAGGTCACGGGATCGCCAACGCGCACCAGCTCCTGCGCCTCCTTCTTGTCGGCGGCGCCGATGTCGATGTACTGTTTCTCCAGCTTGATGACGTTGTCCCGCTCCTTGGGCTCGATCAGGTGGATAGGCTTCTTGCCGATGACGCCGTTGATGCTCCCCTTCGAGGTGTGGACATGAACCCTCATGCCCGGGGTGATGTGGGCGTCGACCCCGCCAATGGCGGAGAAGTAGAGGAAGCCCTGGTCGTCGATGTAGCGGACCTGGAGGCCGATCTCGTCGGAGTGGCCGACCAGCATGACTCTCGGCCGGTCCTGACCGACCCCCTGGATCATCCCGAAAACGTTGCCCATGACGTCAGTGCCGACCTGCGAGAACGACGAGATATATGAGCGGAATACCCGCTGAGCGGGCTGCTCGTACCCGGATGGGCTCGGCGCCGCCAATAACTGCTGCAGGAAATCGAACGATGCTTCACGCATAAAAGCCTCCTTAAAAAAGATTAAGATGGAAATTGAGATCAGGAAGAACCTTAATCCAACTCCACCTTACTCTTTGTCATCAATGATTTCAACCCTCTACGACCCAGAGGATCTCTTCGGCGGCCACTTCAGCCGTTTCCGATCTCGCCCCCAGTACGGATCTGCTCCGCCTACATCGGATACTTCCCCAACGTCGAAGGATCGAGCTGATCGAGAAAATCGACGAACCTGCGGGCATTGTTTTCACCGGTAAAGTCCTCCTCGCTCATGTCGAGGCTCGACACCTGGGACATGAGCTCGCTGTTCACCAGGACCGGGAGGCGGTACTTCAGCGACAGGAGCATGGCCTCGCTGACATGGAGATTAAGCGTCATCTCCTCGCCGTCTGCCGTCGACAGCCGGACGAAGGAATCGAATACCCCATCCTTGACGCTCTCGATGATGATGCCGGTAACGGTCATCCCCAGCTTTTCGATAAGAACGGAGAAGACGTCCTTGCGGCCGCTTCTGAGGGAGAACTCCCGGCCGATGAATTCAGCGGCGAAGGTTACCGACTCGGAAGAGTTGATCCAGACCGGCACCGCGTTTTTTTCTTCAGCATCCTTGAGAATGACCACCGGCATCTGCGCGATGCCGTCCAGCGCGAAACCGTAAACCTTCATCTCGAGATACATTTCTCCCAGCCTCCCTGATCAGACATGCAGGATCTCGCCCTTGAGGAGCGTCTGCAACCCCTCAGTGATCCTCACTTCCAGCACCCGCCCTGTCAGCGACAGGTCGCCGTCGATGACTGTGGCCCGGTTGCCGCCGGTCCTGCCGAAGAGGGCATCACCCGTGCTGCTCAACCCCTCCACCAGGACCTGCTGCACCGTTCCCACCAGTTCCCGGTTGGCCGCCAGGGTCGTTTTCTTCTGTGCGGTCTGCAGCCGTTCCAGCCGTCCCTGCTTCTCGGCGTGGGGCGTTTCGTCGGCATATTCTGCCGCCTTGGTCCCGGGACGCGCCGAGTAGATGAACGAGAAGAGGTCGGCGTATTGTACCTCCTCCATCAGGGCCAGGGTCTCCTGGAAAGCGGCCTCATCCTCACCGGGGAAACCGACAATCATGTCGCCGGTGACCTGGATCCCGGGACAGGCGGATTTGAGTGCTGCCACCTTGGAGAGATAGTCGGCGCGGGTATAGCCGCGGTTCATCATCTTGAGCACCGCGTCGCTCCCCGACTGGGCCGGGAGGTGGATGTGCGGGGCGAGCTTGGGAATGTCGGCAAAGCAGGCGATAAGCCGCTCGGAGATATCCTTCGGGTGCGAGGTCGTGAAACGGAGCCTCTTGATTCCGTCCACCTGCGCTACCAGCCTGAGGAGCTCAGGAAAATCAGGCTCGTCCTCGTTGCGGGATCCATATGAATTGACGTTCTGGCCCAGGAGGGTGACCTCGCTGACCCCTGCGGCGGCCAGGGTCTCCACTTCCTCGACGACTTTGGCGGCGCTCCTGCTGATCTCGCGCCCGCGCACATGGGGGACGATGCAGTAGGCGCAGAAGTTGTCGCACCCCTGCATGACGGTCACGAAGCGGGTCACGCCGGCTTCGGCCTCGATTACCGGGAAGAGGTCGAACCTCTTCTCGTCGTCGACAAAATCGGTCTCGATGCTGCGCTTGCCCGCTTCCGCGGCGGTGACCATCTCCTGCAAAAGGTGCAGGTTGTGCGTGCCGAAAACCAGGTTGACGAACGGCGCCTTCTTCAGGAGCCTTTCCCCCTCCTGCTGCGCCACGCAGCCACCGACGCCGATGATGAGCCCCGGCTTTCCGGACTTGATCGATTTGAATTTCCCGAGGTGCCCGTAGACCTTCTGCTCAGCCTTCGCCCTTATGCTGCAGGTGTTCAGGAGGATCAGGTCCGCATTGGGGGCCTCCGATGTCTCGGTGTACCCGATCCCTCTCATGAGCCCGACTATCTTTTCAGAATCGCTCACGTTCATCTGGCAACCGAAGGTCTCCAGATAGAGCTTTTTTCCCTGTTTCACGTCACTTCCTTGCCGTTGAAATAGAGGAATATTACGCAGCTTCGCCTCCGCTCGTCAATACATTTAAAGGCTGGTGCGGCAGTAGGGGCGCAGCGAGGAGAGCGGGGGGTTGCTAATGAAGTGGATGCGGAGTAGGTAGCGGGCCGAGGGGATGGAAAGTTGCCTTGCCACCTTCCTGTCGATTTGCTATAAAGCAATGATTGTTAAATTTTAATATCTGGGAGGGGCCTATGTTCGGTATCGGCGTACCGGAGTTGCTGATAATTCTCGTGGTGCTGCTGTTGGTGGTTGGACCGTCAAAGCTGCCGCAACTCGGGGCTTCCCTCGGTCAGACGCTGAAAAACTTCCGTAAGGGAATGCACGACGAGCCGCGGGTGATAAACCCGAAGGACGAAGAAAAAAAAGGGGAGTAGGCAGCCCCTGCCCTCCCCTTTAAGCGGAGGGATCAGTCCATTCTGCCGAGGCAAAGAAGCACCGGATAGCACCGCTTCCCTCCGTCGCACTCCGGCTTCTCGATGGTGGCGGCGGTCACGACGCGTATCTCTGTCAGTCCACTTCTTGAAAATTCGGAGCGGAGGAATTCGCGGTCGAAGCCGAAGTGAAGGACGCCGGCGGGATCGTCATGGAAGCCGCCGTCTTCGGCCTGGAGATCGGCCACCGCCAGCCAGCCGCCGGGCTTCAATCCCTTGGCCAAGACGCTGATAAGCGAGGCAACGTCGTCGACGTGGTGCATCGTCATGCTGCTGACGATCAGGTCGTAGCGACCTTCCAGCCGGGCCTGGTCCTCAAGGTCGATCAGTTTCGTCTCCACATTGGTCAGGCCGCGCTCCCGCACTTTTCGAGCGAGGACATCGAGCATGCCGCGCGAACTGTCGGCGCCCGTTATGCTCTTCACAAAGGGCTGGACTCCGAGGGTGACCAGGCCACTGCCGCAGCCATAATCGAGAGCGTCCATGTCTGCTGCAAGCGGCAGTTCTCGGCGGATAGCGGCCACGATGTCATCAGCGAGTTTCACCCTGCGCGGTTCCTCATCCCACCTAGCGGCCGCGGAGTCGAAATCCCTTCTTCCCTCTTTATGCATGGCACCTCCCTACGGTGATGGGCCGCCCATATGTAGCTGGCGCGACGGTCGAACGCAAATTACAGATTTTGTTAAAAAGACGGAGCGTCAGGGCAGCCCCCTTTCCCTCGCCCGGCCTTCGGCCACCCTCTCCTGGGGGGAGAGGGAAGAATTGAGCCTTGACGGCGGAGCCAGCATAGTATTCAAAAATCTATATGTCAACATCTGGATGCTGTTGAATCGATTCCCGAACAAATAGTTGGAAAAGCGGAGCAAAGAGTGGTAATGTGCGTGGTTCACGGGACGCGCGGGATTTTTTCCTCCACGGAGACATTTCCGCTTGACACCCCCCGATGGCCGGTGTTATAAGTTCTACTTTCGAAAACTCAAAAGCTACATTTAAAATACTCGGAGGTGCAGTTTGGCAAATCATAAATCGGCAATAAAAAGGATAAAGCAGACCGTGAAAAGGACGGAGCGCAACAAGCACGAGCGTTCCACCCTGCGCACCTTTATCAAGCGCGTCCGCGAAGCCGTGGCCAGCAAAGATCAGGCAGCTGCTCAGGCAGCTCTGGCCTCTGCCATTCCGGTCATCGACGGTGCTGCGACCAAGGGCATTATCCACACCTCCAACGCCTCCAGGAATGTCTCCCGCCTGACCAAGCTGGTTAACACTCTCGGCTAGTCGCAACAGGCAGGTCGGAAGCAGAAAGTTTAAAAGGGAATCCCA
>NZ_JBXKJL010000056.1:0-2025 GCF_056994735.1 Geomonas sp. | reverse complement strand
AATCTTAGCGTAAGCAGTAAAGCGGGGGAGGCCAATAAGCTCCTGCGTCATCTCATTCACAATATCTATCTGTGTGCGTTCCATTTTCAGCGTTTCTGTGTATTGTCCGCTTGGAACTTTGACAGGTTCACGGGTCAAAAGATCAGGAAGGACAAGAAAGCAATCGGAGATAAAATGTTCCCATTCCTGCAATTGCCACTCGACATGCGTTATGAATATCAAATGATAAGATGCTATGGTTTTCAGCAAGAAATCAACAGCATTTTCAGATGGCAATCTGCCTATGGTCTTGTGCAGATTTTCCACATAATTTCTATTATATTTCATGCTCGTCGGCAACACTTTCATAGATGCAGCATACTCCCCCCCTGCGTCAGGATAGTTGTCGCCTCGATAGAACGGTAAGCTCCCTGGGGCGACATGGAGGAACGGATTGGCTCGATACGGACAGGCCTTCAGGGATCGGGCGGTCGCACGGATGCTGCCGCCGGAGAGCGCTTCGCCGGAGGATGTATCGCGCGATCTTGGGGTCTCCGCCGCGACGCTGGAACGCTGGCGGTCGGATGCGCTGTCCAGGCCGGCTCGCGAGCCGGCCTGGACAGCGGCAGCACGCTTTGATGCCGTGATCACCACCGCGTCGATGGACGAGGCCACCAGGAACGCCTGGTGCCGGGAGAACGGGGTGTACCCCGAGGAGCTCAGCCGGTGGCGCGAGGCCGCCACCCAGGCTCTGGCGGAGCCGGAAGAGGCGCGGGCCAGCCCACTTGAGACCAAGGCCGACCGCAAGCGCATCCAGACCCTGGAACGGGAGTTGCGCCGTAAGGACAAGGCCCTGGCCGAAACCGCCGCGCTGCTGGTGCTGTCAAAAAAAGTCGAGGCGATCTTCAACCCGGGCGGGGACGAATGATCGACCTCGAAGATCGCCGTGCTCTGTCCCGCGACATCGAAAGCGCCCACAAGGCGGGCGCCCGCCTCAAGCCGGCCTGCGAGGTGGCGGGCATCAGCGTCCGTACGCTGCAGCGCTGGCAGGCCGAGGAGGGTCTGGTCGCCGGAGACCGGCGGCCACAGGCGTCCCGGCCGAAGCCGCCGCATGCGCTCACGGCCGAGGAGCGCGCCCGTATTCTTGGGGTTGCCAATGAGCCACGGTTCGCCTCTGTGCCACCGGCACGTATCGTCCCGATGCTGGCCGACGAAGGCGTCTACCTCGCCAGCGAATCCAGCTTCCAGCGTGTGCTTCGCGAGCATGGACAGATGCAGCGTCGGGGCCGGGCGAAGGCGCCGCGGGCCAGCCGGCCGCCGTCCACGCACGTCGCCCGCGCGCCCGGCCAGGTGTGGTGCTGGGACGTGACCTTTCTGCCAGCGACGGTTCAGGGGCGATGGTTCTATCTCTACCTAATCCTCGACCTGTACAGCCGCAAGATCGTCGGCTTCGAGGTTCACGCCACCGATGATGCCGAGCATGCGGCGCGCCTGGTGCGCCGCACCGCGCTGGCCGAGGGCGTACACGAGAGGCCCAACCGGCCGGTGCTGCACGGCGACAACGGCGCCACGCTGAAGGCGACCACGGTTCTGGCGATGCTCCAGTGGCTCGGCATCGCCCCGTCCTACTCGCGCCCCCGGGTGTCGGACGACAATCCCTTTGTGGAGTCGCTGTTCCGCACCGCCAAGTACCGACCCGAGTTCCTGAGCCGTGGCTTTGCCGACCTTGACCAAGCCCGCGAGTGGGCCTGGGCGTTCGCCAGATGGTACAACGAAGAGCACAGGCACAGCGGCCTGCGCTACGTCACCCCGGCCGAGCGCCACGCCGGCGAAGACCGGAAGATCCTGTCCCGCCGTCATGACCTCTACCACCTGGCCCGCGCCAGCAATCCGCGCCGATGGACCGGGCCAACCCGGAACTGGTCTCCGATTGAGGCCGTCACCCTCAACCCGGAGCGCGACTTCCAAATCCAGAACCAGCCCCTTGCCGAGCAGAAAGCGCCCGCAGCGGCATGAGACGGGCGACAACTACCTTGACCTGCACCG
>NZ_JBXKJL010000055.1:0-11235 GCF_056994735.1 Geomonas sp. | reverse complement strand
TGTCGCTTTCACTATTTCGCAGCAATTGCTGCAAGATAGGAAAGGCAGCGGCATCATTGCCGTCGTGGATGAGGAGGTAGGCCTTCCCGAACTCGGGTCCAAGGGTCAGGTAGCGATTCGGCAGGTCGCCCGGGAGGGGCTGGACCAATAATGAGAAACGCTCCTCCTCGCTCAGGTCGGGCTCGAGCATATCGTCCTCGTCGAGTTGCTGCTGATGACCGCCGTCCTTGCACGATCCGCACGAACTGCCGCCGTGTTTGTGATGAGCGGCTTTGGGTGCAGGTTTCGCTGCCGGCTCCTCCTGCAGCTGCCGCAGTCCTTCCCGCGCGGCGGCTTTTATGCTTTCGTCAAAGGCAAGCTCGCAGGCCAGGGTGAAGTGGTCGTAGGCCTTTTGCAGCTCGCCGCTGTTCACGCAATGCCTCCCCTCGTGAATGTTCAGCTCGCCAAGGCGGTCTCCCGCGTTGCCTAAACCTTTACGGATCTCTTCTTCGTCCTGTGCGGCATCGGCGGGACACAATTTCCGGGCTTCGAGGAATTCAACGCGTGCATCGGCGTAGCGTTCGGCCGCCAGGTGTTTCAGTGCCTTGCCGAGGTAGTGCCGGTGGTCCTTCTCCTTCTTGAAAAGTCCAAATAACATGAAATCTCCAGGGTAGTCAGGATGGGTGAAACGTCAAAGACGAATGATCAAATGCGTGTAAGCTCGGTCACGCTCTCCAGATGGTAGGTCTGGGGGAACATGTCGACCGGCTGCGAGCGGGTCACCCGGTACCCCTTGTCGCAGAGGGCGGCGAGGTCCCGGGAAAGGGTCGCGGGATCGCAGGAAACATAGATGATCTTCTCAGGTGAAAGCCCGGCAATCTCGGCGGCCCCTTCGGCCCCGCCTCGCGGGGGATCGAGGATCGCCACGTCGAAGCGCTCGCCCCCCTTGGCGAATCTCCGCACGGCGAGGGACGCGTCACTTACCAGGAAGGTGGCGTTTCCGACGCCGTTGGCGGCCGCATTGGCTACGGCATCTTCGATGGAGGGAGCAAACCCTTCGACGCCGACCAACTCCGCTACGTAAGGCGCGATGGGAATGGAGATGTTGCCGTTACCGCAGTACAGATCGAGTACCCGCTCTTTACCCGAGAAGCCGCCCCACTGCCACACGGTGCGGATCAGTTCCAGGTTCTGCGCGTAGTTGACCTGGGAGAAGCCACCCCTGCTGAAGCGAAGCTTCACCTCTGGCGAGTCGGGCAAGAAGCCTGCGGGAACGGTGTAGCCCAGGGAATCGATTCCGAAGACCGGCTCAGGCTGAGCCTTGCCGTTTCTGACAAAGAGGCCGGAGATGGAGGGAAGTTCAGCCCGCGCCCCCCGCAGCCGCTCGATCAGCTGCTGGCCCCTCTTTCCGGAGAAGTGGAGGACCGCAATACCCTCGGCATTGTCACCGATCGACAGATCTACCTGGTGGATGGCATCCGGTTCGGGAAGGCGGGCAAGGAGGGGGCGGATTTCGGCAGTCATGCGATTGAGCAAGGGATCCGCTATTGCGCACCCCGCTGGGACTTCGATCACGTCATGCGAACCGGTCCTGAAAAAGCCCAGCAAGGTGGCGCCGTTTTTACGGGAGACCTTGAGCTGGATCCTGGAGCGGTAGCCGTAGCAATCGGGCGAGCCGATCACCGGCAGGATGGAATCGCTCTCGACCTTGCCGATTCGGCGCAGGGACTCGGTGTAGATCTCCCCCTTCTGCTTTAGCTGCTCGGCGTATGGGAGGTGCTGCCAGTTGCACCCGCCGCAGGATCCGAAGGCGGGGCATGGAGGGGTCACCCTGAGCGGCGAGGGCGACTCGAGCTCGAGCACTTCCCCCTCCAGGTAGGAGCGTTTCTCCTTCACGATCCGGATCCGTGCCGTATCGCCGGGGGCGGTCAGGGGGACGAAGCAGGCCTTGCCCTCGACCCGGCCGAAACCGGATCCGCCGTAGCACAATTTTTCGATGGCGACCGAAGTCTCAGCCATGGCAAAGCCCCACGAAGCCCATTCTCTTGCCTTTGAGGCGATTGAGTTCCGAGTGGACGAGCTTCTTAGGGAACGCCGAAGACTGGAAGTAGCAAAGGGAGTGATCCCCGAAGTGCCGGATCACCTCCTCGACGACGCCGGGAACGGCCTCCGTCGCAACACCTTGTTGCTCCACCTGTTTTAGGTACTGCACCTTGTCCCCCAGAACCTTCACGGCAGCCTCCCAGGCGCCGGCATCGTCGAAGAGATCGACGGTGAGCGGGACTTCGCAGCTGATTTCCACGCGGACCTGGTGATAGTCGCCGAAATAACGGCGGGTGGCATCGAAGAATCGAAGGGTGAGCCCGTTATCCAGCGGGATCTCCCTGATCAAGTTTTTCATACGGACACGTACCTCTTTGAAAAATCGTGATATTTTTAGCATGTTATGGGTATTGTGTAAATAGTGATGATTCGTGACAAGAAAAGCGAAAAGCGGCTTGCTTTTTTGCGGATATATTTGTAAACTCACAGATTGTTGAAAAGAAGCCAATAAAGGCCAGGAGTGAAAATGAGCAAGGAAGAAGCAATCGAAGTAGAAGGAACGGTCATCGAGCCGCTTCCCAACGCGATGTTCAAGGTTAAGCTGGAAAACGACCACATGGTGCTGGCGCACATCTCCGGCAAAATGAGGAAGTTCTTCATCAAGATACTGCCCGGAGACAAGGTCACGGTGGAACTTTCCCCCTACGACCTCAGCCGCGGCCGCATCACCTATCGCGCCAAGTAGCCCTCCACGATTGTCACCGGCGTAAATCCAGCCCTCCCCCGAGATCCGCGTGTCAGCTCTATCATCACGGACAACATGGACCAGAACAGGTACAGCTGCGCGTGCCTCGCGACCGGGCTAAACATTTATAATTTTTAACATTTCAACGTCAAGAGAAGGAAAAGCCAATGTATACCGCAGCCGATCTGAGAAAAGGACTGAAGATCACCATCGACAACGAGCCGTACATCATCACCCATTTCGACTTCGCGAAACCGGGCAAGGGGCAGGCGCTCTACCGCACGAAGATGAAGAACATGATGACCGGTTCCACGCTGGAGAGGACCTACCGTTCCGGTGAGACCTTCGAACCGGCCCACCTCGAGGATCGCAAGATGCAGTACCTCTACAAAGAGGACGATCACTACTGCTTCATGGACAACACGACCTACGAGCAGGTCCACGTCAGTGAAGATGCCATGGGCGACGCCAAGAACTACCTGATCGACAACCTCCCGGTCGACGTGCTTCTCTTCAGGGAGAAAGCGATCGGCGTCGATGTCCCGAACTTCGTCAACCTCCGCGTAACCCAGACCGACCCCTGGGTCAAAGGCGACACCTCCGGCAGCGATTCCAAGCCGGCCACCGTCGAGACCGGCTACGTGCTGCGCGTTCCGCCCTTCATCGAGGAAGGCGAGCTGATCACCATCGACACCCGCACCGGCGAGTACTCCACCAGGGTCAAGGGGTAACAATGAGCGGAAACTGGACCCTCTCCAGGCGGCGCAGCGCGCTGATGGAGAGGGCCGCCATCCTCAGCAGGATCAGGAATCATTTTCAGGAAAAGGGGTATCTCGAGGTCGAGACCCCTTTTCGCGTTCCTGCGCCCGCACCCGAGGCCCAGATCGAGGCCATCCCCTCGGCTGGGTGGTTCCTGCAAACCTCTCCGGAACTGTGCATGAAACGGATGCTGGCGGCCGGGTACGAGCGGATCTTCCAGCTCTGCCGCTGCTGGCGGGAGGGCGAGCGCGGCGTGCGGCACCTGAGCGAGTTCACCATGCTTGAATGGTACCGGTCGGGAGCGGATTACCGGTTTTTGATGGAGGAGACCGAGGAGCTGGTTTCGGCCGCGGCCGCGGCGGTGCGGATCCGCTACCGTGGTCTGGATATCGACCTGTCGACGCCGTGGGAGCGGGTATCGGTGGCCGAGGCATTCCGCAGGTATGCCGACACGACGGTCGAGGTTGCGCTGGAGAAAGGTCTCTTTGACGAGCTCATGGTGGAGCGGATCGAGCCGCAGTTGGGCCTGTCACGTCCCACCTTCATCTACGATTATCCTGCCTGCTGCGGGGCCCTCGCGAGGTTGAAGAGGGAAGACCCGACAGTTGCCGAAAGATTCGAGCTCTACATCGGCGGGCTGGAGATTGCCAATGCTTTCTCCGAGTTGACCGACCCCGTTGAGCAGAGAAGGAGGTTCGAAGCTGAGGCAGCGGAGCGGGCATCGCTGGGGAAAGCCGCCTACCCCGTGGCGGAGAAATTCCTCACCGCCCTCGCCGGCATGCCTGAATCGGCCGGGATCGCTCTCGGGCTCGACCGGCTGGTCATGGTACTTCTTGATGCTGACAGTATCGATGAAGTGGTGGCATTTACACAGGAAGAGCTTTAGAACCATTTGCCACGGAGACACGGAGAACTTCTGAGAAAAACAAACCAAATTCTTGTTTTTTAGTACCAGGCTTCAAGCTCTTCTCTGGTGTCTCTGCCCCTTGCTCTTAAAGGTTTAGCATTCTCAGATTTTCTCCGTGCCTCCGTGGCAGAAGGTCTTAGGTTTTCCTGAAGTCTCTGCCTTTCGTCTTAAAGATTCAGTCTTCTCAGACTTTCTCCGTGTCTCCGTGGCAGAAGGTTTTCTGCCTAAGCCTGCAGTGCCTCTTTGACGGCGGCTTTTACTTTGGCAACGGCTTCGGCTATCGGGAGAACTTCTACCTCTCCGCTCCGTCTCTCTTTCAGCTCGACTTTGCCATCGACCAGGTTCTTGGCGCCGACGACTATTCTCAACGGGATACCGATCAGATCGGCATCTTTGAACTTGAAGCCCGGGCGCTCGTCACGGTCGTCCAGCAGCACGTCTATGCCCGCCTCCAACAGTTCCTGGTAGATCGCCTCGGATGCGTCTTTCACGCTGTCATCCTTGGCGCTTAGTGCCGAGACGATGCAGTGGAAGGGGGCTATGGGGAGCGGGAAGATGATGCCGTTCTCGTCATGGTTCTGCTCGATGCAGGCCGCGACGGTGCGCCCGATCCCGATGCCGTAGCATCCCATGAAGATGATCTGCTCTTTTCCGTCGGCGTCGAGATAGGCCGCATGGAGGGCCTTGGAGTACTTGGTGCCGAGCTTGAAGACGTGGCCGACTTCAATGCCGCGCCAGATCTCCAGCTTCCCGCTCTCGCAGCGCGGGCAGGCATCGCCGACAACGACGTTCCTGATGTCGACGAATTCGGTGACGGTGAAGTCGCGCTCAAGGTTGACGTTCTTGAGGTGGGTATCGCCCGCGTTGGCGCCGGTCACGAAATTGCGCATCCCCTGCAGGGAGAGGTCGGCTATCACCTTTGCCTTCACCGGCAGACCGACGGGGCCGGCATAGCCGGTCGGCGCTCCGGTGACCTTGACAACGACGTCGTCGCCGGCAAGTTCCAGCTCTGCGCAGCCGAGGTGGTTTTTCAGCTTGATCTCGTTCAGGTCGTAGTCGCCGCGCAGAAGCGCCACTACCGGCTCCTCGTCAGCAAGGAGTACCAGGGTCTTCACGATCTGGCGAGTATTGACGCCAAGGAAGGTGGCGACCTCCTCGACGCTCTTTTGGCCCGGCGTGGTCACCCTTTCAAGGGGACGCGGATCGGCGTGCTCGGTGGTGTCGGCCTTGCGGGCCTCGGCCTTTTCCATGTTCGCCGCGTACTCGCAGGCGGAGCAGGAAACGATGGCATCCTCACCGGAATCCGCCAGCACCATGAACTCATGCGACGAGGTTCCGCCGATGGTGCCGGTGTCGGCCTCGACTGCGCGGAAGTTCAGCCCGCAGCGCTCGAAGATCCGCCGGTAGGCCTTGTACATCTTGGCGTATGAAGTATCGCCGGCAGCCTCGTTGACGTCGAAGGAGTAGGCGTCCTTCATGATGAACTCGCGGCCGCGCATCAGGCCGAAGCGCGGGCGGATCTCGTCGCGGAACTTGCCCTGGATCTGGTACAGGTTGATCGGCATCTGCCGATAGCTCCTGATTTCCTTGCGGATGAGGTCGGTGATGACCTCCTCGTGGGTGGGCCCCATGCAGAACTCGGCGTCTTTCCTGTCATTGAACCGGAGGAGCTCTTTCCCGTAGAAGTCCCAGCGCCCCGATTCCTTCCAGAGTTCGGCCGGCTGCACCGCGGGCATCAGCAGTTCGATGGCTCCGGCGCGGTTCATCTCCTCCCGGACGATCTGCTCCACCTTCCGGATCGAGCGCAGCCCGAGCGGGAGGTAGTTGTAGATGCCGGCGGCGAGTTTCCTGATCATGCCGGCGCGCAGCATAAGCTTGTGGGAGATGACCTCCGCATCGGAGGGTGTCTCCTTGACGGTCGGGATAAAGTACTGGGAATAACGCATCGGTCTCATGCCCTCTTGTTTATGGATTTAAAAAGCTATCTTAGCGCGGGATCAAAATCGGAAAAGGCGGGATCTAACCACAATCTTCATTCCGCATGACTCGGTTCGCACCATCCCCGTTTTTGTTGTTAAACAAAGCCCCCCTGCCCCCCCTTTGACAAGGTGGGGGCGTGTCCGGCTTCTTCATCGCTAGCATGCGGGGGGGACTTCGTGTCTTTATTTTTCTGTGGAGCGGATTACTTCCTGGATCAAGGCGTCTGCCATTTCCTTTTCGGGGACTTTTCTGATGATCTCGCCGCTCTTGAACAGGAGTCCTTCGCCTTTGCCGCCGGCTATGCCGAAGTCGGCTTCGCGGGCTTCTCCCGGGCCGTTGACGGCACAGCCCATCACGGCTACGGTTATGTTCTTGTCCAGGTAGCCGAGCCTGCGCTCCACTTCTTCCGCCACGGGGATGAGGTCGATTTGGCAGCGCCCGCAGGTGGGGCAGGATACGAAGTTGATGCCGCGCCTCCTGAGCCCCAGGGATTTGAGGATGTCGTAGGCGACGCGGACCTCGTCGACCGGATCGCCGGTGAGGGAGACGCGCATGGTGTCGCCGATCCCCTGGTGCAGCAGGATTCCGAGCCCGACGGAGGACTTGATGGTCCCGGAGAAGACGGTGCCTGCCTCGGTTACGCCGATATGAAGGGGATAGTCTATGGCCTCGGAAAGGAGCCTATACGCTTCCAGCGTGCGGACGACATCTGAGACCTTGATGGAGACCTTGATCTGGTCATAGCCGAGATCTTCCAGTATCCGCACGTGGCCCAGTGCCGATTCGACCATGGCCTCCGGGGTGGGGTGGCCGTACTTCACCAGCAGTTCCTTTTCGAGAGACCCGCCGTTTACCCCGATGCGGATGGGGATCTGGCGCTCGGCCGCGGCTTTCACTACTTCGGCGACTTTCCAGCGCTCACCGATGTTGCCGGGATTCAGCCGCAGCCCGTCGACGCCGGACTCCAGCGCCTTCAGCGCCAGCTTGTAATCGAAATGGATGTCAGCGATGAGCGGCATGGGACTGCCGGCCTTGATGCCGGCAAGAGCGAGGGCCGCATCCATATCGGGAACGGCGCAACGGATGATTTCGCACCCTACCTCGGCAAGACGCCCGATCTGGGCCAAGGTCGCCGCCACATCCCTGGTATCGGTTGAACACATGGACTGGACGGCGCAAGGGGCTCCGCCGCCGACAGCTATGTTTCCTATCTTGATCTGCTTGGTTAATTTTCTCATAGCGGGACATAGTAGCTAAATCAGCCCCGAAAATCAAGGAATGATCGGCAAAACCATAGACATGGAGTGACCGGAGTCCAGCTCACCGGTTCCGGCTATAGACGCCCATCAGTTCGCACTGGGCGATGATCTTTCCGTGCATGGCGTGGTCGAGATCCTTCCTGTTCGCTCCGGTTGGCAGGGTGAGGCGGTCACTTAGTGCATAGAGCCGGAAAAAGTAGCGGTGGGTTCCTGAAGGGGGGCATGGACCGCCATAGTCGCTGCGCTTCCAGCTGTTGACTCCCTGGTGTGCTCCCGGAGGTACTTTCCCCGGCGCGATCTCTTTAGTGGCAGGATCGATGTCCCACAGCACCCAGTGCACCCATAGTCCGGCTGGCGCATCAGGGTCGTCCATGATCATTGCCAGGGATTTAGCTTCCTTGGGGACACCTTCTATCACCAATGGAGGGCTGATATCGTTGCCGTCACAGCTGTATTTGCCAGGAATCGATTTGCCGTTGCTGAATTCGGGGCTGCTGAGTTTCATCTCTGTCATCTTTCTTACCTCCTTCCCTTCGAGCGGTGATGAAGCCACGAACAGCAAGATTACTATCGACATCCTGATGGTGGATATTTTCATGGCGCCTCCGCATTGATTGTCATGTAGGACGTCCGGGGAAACCGGTTGGGGAGAGACTACTGGGTACGCCATGCCGGCCCGGCGTACCTTTGATTGAAGACTTCATCACTCATGGTAAGGAAGATGACCCCTTCGATTATGCCGACTATGGCGGGGATGAACGTCCAGACCAAAGCCAGGTAAATGAGCCCCAGTATCGGCTTGCCCATGTAAAACTTGTGGATCCCGAAGCCGCCCAACAGGATGGCCAGAACGCCCGCTGTTACTCTTGAGCGCGGTTGCCCCTGTCCGATCATCGCCCCGAGATCCCGCAGTTCGCCGCTCAGCTCTCCTCCAAGGTAGGGTTGGCGGACACCGCACTTCGGGCATATTTCCGCTTTCGCCCTGATGATCTCACCGCATTCGTGGCAGAACTTCTCATTGTCTGACTTCGTTCTCTCCATCTCTTCGATCCTCCCCTCAACCTCCCTGTCGCAACGCCCCCGCGGAGGTTGAGTTGGATGCCGATGCCATGCAGGCGCCTCGGCATTTGACAGGCTAAAGTCTACCCTTCCACAAATGTGGCGCAAGCGTTGGAGTTGCCACGGATTACGGCATTGACAGGAATCTCTTTTCCCTTTAAGTAAGAAGGATGAAAAATAAAATTGAAAGACCTACCAGAAAATCACACCACTTCGTCGACGCTGCATCCAAGGCCGCGCCGAATGACCGGCCTCCCAAAGATCGCTTCAAACCCGCCGGTCCAAAGTCATCCGCATCACCGAAGCAGGCTACTCCCACCCACGCACGCGGGCCAAAGGCCGCTGTAGGCGGTGTTGTCCAGGAGACAAGGGGGGCACGCTCCGCCGCGCCCACGAAGGATCGGCAGGCGTCACTGCAGCGGAAACCGTCGGGGGGCGAGCGCCCGAAGCCGGCAGCGACCAAACCGAGCCTGCACTGCGGGCAGACCGTTCAGGTCAATATCACCTCCACGAATGACGAAGGGTTCGGCGTTGCCATCCACGAAGGGACGCGCGTGCTGGTTGCAGGCGGACTGCCGGGCGAAGTACTGGTGGCCAGGGTCACCTACGTCGGCCGCAGGGAGACCTTCGCGAACGCCCTCAAGTGTATTAAGGTCTCTCCGGACCGTGAGCTGTCGCCCGCCTGCCGGCTGAGGGGCTGTGACGGCTGCGCCTTGATGCAGATGCGCTATCCGGCCCAGCTCGCGTGGAAGAAAAACCTGGTGGCCAGGGAGATACGGAAGTACCCGTCTCTGGGCGAGGTGAAGATCCACGACACCATCGCCTCCCCCAAACAGCTGCACTACCGCAATACCGCCAAGCTGGTTGTTGCCGGGAAGCACTCGGATCCGGTGATCGGGCTCTACCGGCGCAACACCCACGACGTCCTGGAGATCGAGGATTGCGCGCTCCACCACCCGCTCATCAACAAGGTGGTCAAGGTGGCAAAGGCGGGGATCAAGAAGGGGAAGGTGCAGATCTACAACCCCAAGAGCGAGATGGGCCTCTTGCGTTACCTGGTAGTCCGCGTCGCGGAACCGAGCGACCGCGTGATGGTGGTCCTGGTCACCACCGAGCAGGGCTACAACGAGATGCACCATCTGGCCAAGTACATCCAGCAGGAGGTCCCGGAGGTCGACGTCGTCGCCCAGAACATCAACAACTCGACCGGCAACGTCATCTTCGGGCACAAGGACCGCTCCATCACCAAGGCGCAGACGCTTAGGGCGTTCGTGGGGGACAAGATCTTCAACCTCTCCCCTCACTCCTTCTTCCAGGTCAATGCCGGCGCCGCAGGTATCATCTACGAGAAGGTGCGCGAATTGGCCGCGTTGCAAGGAACCGAGCGGGTCATCGACGTCTACTGCGGCATCGGCGGCATCTCCCTTTATCTTGCGGACAAGGCCAAGGAAGTGGTCGGCATCGAGTTCGTCGAGGCGGCGGTTGCCGATGCCACGCAGAATGCGGCTTTGAATAAGGCGGACAACTGCACGTTTGAGGCAGGCGATGCCGCGCATCTCCTGGACGAGATCGGCGAGGAAGGCGGCGCAGACCTGATCGTGCTGAACCCGCCGAGGAAGGGATGCGAGGAGAAGGTGCTGCGGAGCGTGGCGGCCATCAAGCCTCCCCGCATTATCTACGTATCGTGCTCGCCTGAGACCCTTTCCAGGGACCTCGACATCCTTTCACGGCTCGGGTACCGCACGCTGGAGGTGCAGCCGGTCGACATGTTCCCGCAGACGATTCATGTGGAGGACGTGGCGCTCCTGGAGAGAATAAAAGAATAGAGTCAGTTCCGATAAAGGCAAATCCCCCCTGTCCCCCCTTTCTCAAGGGGGGGACGCGAGGGGCGCCATTGTCGGTATGGGATATGACGCTGTCGTTCCTTTACCATTTTCACCCCGGTCTAATAGCTCAGTGAATCGCTTGAAAGGATGATCGGGGGACGATAAAAGCTAATCTTCCTTTCCTTCTTTGACAATGGGGGGACGTGGGGGCGCAATTGTCGGCATGGGGACTGCCGCCGCCATCGCTTCATCGTGTGTTCATCCCTTCATCGTGCTCATCCCAGTCAATAGCTTGAGGTGTTTAAATGGATCGGGTGATCGAGACACTCAAAACTCTGTTCCCCGAGCGGCTGCACGGCCGGCTTTTCCTGGTCGGGGGGATGGTGCGGGACGTCCTCCTGGGTGTGGAGTGCCAGGATGTAGATCTCGTCGCGATAGCTCCTCCTTCAGAACTCACTCCCCTCGGTTTCAGGCTGGTCGAGTCGAAGAGCACTCCCAACATCTATTTCCTCTTTCACAACAAGCTGGGCAAGGTCGAGGTGACCCAGCTCTCGTCACCGGACCAACTCGCCGAGGACTTGCAACGACGCGACTTCACCGTCAACGCCATGGCGATGTCCCTGTCGGAGGGGACACTCCGGGATCCGCTAGGCGGACGCGAGGACCTCGACAGGAGAG
>NZ_JBXKJL010000054.1:0-8529 GCF_056994735.1 Geomonas sp. | reverse complement strand
AGGTGGAATGGCGCGTCGAGAACAGGATCGTCTCAGGGGAGCCGTGGTTCAGGATGAAGGCTGGTCCTGGTGAGCCCAATGCCAGATCGGTCATTAGGGTCCTTGAGGTGGGGGCTGGGACCGCGCTCTTCAGCCTGAACCCGCTGACGGGGAAAACCCACCAGCTGCGAATTCACATGAGCGGGCTTGGCTTCAGGATACTGAACGACAGGTACTATCCTGATCTCCAACCGAAAAGTGAGGATGACTTCGAGAAGCCGCTTCAACTTCTCGCGAAGTCGGCTCGGTTCCGGGATCCCGTCACCGGAGAGGCCATGGAATTCGTTTCAGACCGGCAGCTTGCATGTTAATACCTGAGGCAGCAGTAGAGGGAGGGTGGGCGCACAAGTTGCAGTGGCGTGGGTTGCCATCGGGGGACATCGAGAGATAATGAGAGGAAAGGGACACTATTGATTAGAGCCGCATGAACAGCCCTCATCGCCCTGCCTGCAGGCGTATCTAGAGGATCACCATGGCAGCCCATGAAAAAGTCTCCCGTTTTGCCCGATTTGCCACCTGGGCCTCTCGTACCAGCG
Organism: Geomonas sp.; assembly: GCF_056994735.1. Taxonomy (NCBI): domain Bacteria; kingdom Pseudomonadati; phylum Thermodesulfobacteriota; class Desulfuromonadia; order Geobacterales; family Geobacteraceae; genus Geomonas; species Geomonas sp. Next base: position 7,954 of record NZ_JBXKJL010000054.1, on the reverse strand, counting down.
GCCACCCTGGGGCCTTCATCCTTGCTGCCGTCATCATCATCGGCTGGGGCATCACCGGCCCGCTTTTCGGCTTCAGCGACACCTGGCAGTTGGTCATCAATACCGGAACCACCATCATCACCTTCCTCATGGTCTTCATCATCCAGAACACCCAGAACCGTGACTCGGCGGCGATGCAACTGAAACTGGACGAGATCATCCGGTCCATGGGGCCCGCCAACAACGCCCTTCTCAACATGGAGGAACTGGACGAGAATGAACTGGAGGAGATACGGGGCGGGTACCTGAAACTGGCTGAAGAGGCGCGGACCATCTCTCTACGGAAGGCAAAAAAAGAGAGGGCCGAACACGCTAAAAGGGATTAGCTTCAAAAGCCAATCCCCTCATTCGGTCTGACCCCACCTTCGCTGTTTCTCCTACGGTCTCTTTCTCACTCGCGCGATTTTTTCAGCTTAGCTCATATCTTCTCCGGAACCCGCCATTACTGCAGCCGGTTTTTCAGCAGGTCCCTTCCTTTCTGCACCAGTTCCGAGTTTGAATCGATTACGTTATTGAAGAATCTCTCGACTTCCTGATCGCCCTGGGCGTCCTTCATGTACTGGCGGCAGGTGTCGGCAGCCTGGGATGCGTTGTAAATGACGCTAACCAGATCGAACTCCTTGTCTTTCAGCAGTTCTTTTGCCATCTTGTACCTCCTCGACGTTTTAGGAAACGTTCGACTCCATAAGGTCGGGCCGATTTTAGCTTCATCATCTTCTCCCCCCTCGCCGGTGCTCCCTGCTTTGCCCTCCTGCAGAGCACACTGTCAGGCGACGCGGATTTTCCGCATCGGCGAATGCCTTACCGGCCACATCTCATTTTACTCTCACTGACCTGTTCTTTTCCAGAAATGAAAAGCAGCCGTCGTCGGTCAAGGAGGGACAACCTTCCTGAACTGCGTCTGCACGACTTGGTGTCGATAATCGAAGATAGTCTCCAGTCGCCGTCTTACGTAGCTCGACGCGATCGAGCCGAAGAGGCCTAAGGGAAGTTGATAATGCACCAGATCCCGCACCTCCACCCCCTCCGTCGTCTTTCTGAAGAGGTGCTGGTGGTGCCAGAAACGGTAGGGTCCGATCCGTTGGTCGTCTACAAAGAAGGCAGGTTCATGGCAGTGGGTGATCTCGGTAACCCACTGTAGCGGTACTCCAAGCAGCGGTTTGATGGTGTAGGTGATGATCATGCCTGCGTACATCGTATCTTCTGGAGGGGAGGTGACCTGGAAGCCGAGCCAGGGCGGGATGATGGAGGCGAGGTTGTCCGGCCGGGAATAGAAGTCCCAAGCCTCTTCGAGGGTGGCGGGAATGGTTTGCAGCCTCTCCAGCTTCTCCAGTGGCATCCGGTACTCCTTTACCTTTCGATCTCCGGCTTGCATTGCCATCGCCCATGGCTGCTATCCAACCGTCCGAATGAGCCTTGCCGGATCGAATCCATGGTCCCTTAAACGCTCGATGATCCGGCCGTAGAGGGTGTCGTCCATCCGCTGTGTCCGGCTCAACACCCAGAGGTATTCTCGATCCGGCGTCCCAACAAGGGCGTAGTCGTACTCACTTCCAACTTCGACGATCCAGTAGTCGCCACGGAAGGGCCAGAAGAAGGAGACCTTGAGACGGGCATTGGTTTCATCCACCGCCCAGGCCAACCCTCTTGCCTGCCGAACCGACCCGTCCTTTTCATTGCGGCAGCTATTGACTACCTCCACCTTGCCGTCTTTTCTCAAGGTATAGGTCGCGGTGCTCCCGAGGCAGCCCCTCTGGAAGCGGTTGGGGTAGCGGGCGATCTCGTACCATAGGCCGGCATAGCGGGAAAGATCAACGTGCGGCACAGTCTGCAGTGGCAGAGACTTCGTGGCACTGGATCTCCGGGCCAGGCAGAAGCAAATGGCTATTACAGATAACAGGAGAAACCGGATTTTCATCTAGGTGACCTCGTAACGGGCTAACACTCAAGATCTTTTTATAAGGCGGATGTACCAAGGGTAGCAGAACATCGCGATATGACCATCAAGATACCCAGTGACTGGAATCTCTCGGACTGGTTGTGATGAAGAAAGGTTGCTGGCGCAAAACTTGATGTCGGCGCAGACTTGACACGTTCAAAAGGTTGATTTTGTGCCTCCATAACCCCCACCTCTAGTGGGGGATGTCTTACTGCTTCCTCTACGCTTCAGAAGATAATGACCAGACGATTATTGAGCGGGCATACGCGAAGTCGCACGCAGCCTTAATGTGAGAGGGGAAGGGGGCCCGTATCGGCCGGAGGAAGAGAGTGCTCGCTTGAGGGGACGCGGGCTGGCTGCGACCCCGTTACTATTTCCTTGAACCGCTTCAAACGGTAGTACGATTCCCTGTCCCGCTCGCCGATATACTGGGCGATGTTCCTTATCTCCCGGCGCAGGCCGGGCAGTACCCGTTCCTCCAGCACCCGGGTCCGCCTGGTAACCCGCAGGATCTCGTTGCCGAGCCTTTTCATCCTGCTTTCAAACGCGGCTATCTCCAGTATCTCCGCCACGATGCTCTCGAAGAGATGGATGGCCTCTTCCAGGTGGGGCGTGGTGGCGCGGTAGTCGTACCCCCGTTCCTCCGCCGACCTGACCGGTTCCTCCCGCACGGTGACGTCCCGATAGCGAAGTCCCATGACGCTGCGCTCGGTGATCTCCAGTCCGAGTTCTCTTCCGGTCACCGGCTCCAGCGACTCTACGAATGCCTCACCTTCGTGGCCGAGCGAGAGGTGCATCTCCACCAAGGCCCGGGCATAGGCCGTTTTGATTTCGTCACGCGAGCGCAGGAATGGGGCGGACATGGCGAGGAACTCCCGCATCAACGCCAGACGCCGCGCCTTGAGGATGCCGACACTCCCTGTCACCGAGCGGGCCTTGTCCTTGAGCAGCAGCAGATTGGTGCGGGTCGGGTGGATCATGCCGTCTCCAGTGAAAAACGTTGCAGCAGGGCGACCCCCGCATCGAGGCTGGCGCCGATCTCCCGCCGGGCCGTCCCCTGGTTGAGGAGTTCCCGCTCGAAGGAGCCGGCGAAGGCGAGCATCTCCCTGTCTGCCGCGATCATCCCCTCCCGCCCGACGATCGCCTCCAGCCGGCGCAGGTCGCGTCCCTTCGCATAGTGCCGGTAGAGGAGGTTGGCGATGCTGCGGTGGTCCTCCCGCGTCCGGCCTGCGCCGATCCCCCGCTGCATGAGCCGGGAGAGGCTGGGGAGGACGTCCACCGGCGGAAAGACCCCTTGCTGGTGCAGTTCCCGGGATAGGACGATCTGCCCCTCGGTGATGTAGCCGGTCAGGTCCGGGATCGGATGGGTGATGTCGTCTTCAGGCATGGTAACCACGGGGAGCATGGTGACCGAGCCGGGCATCCCCCTGATCCGCCCGGCCCGCTCGTAGAGCGAGGCCAGGTCCGAATACATGTAGCCGGGATAACCGCGCCGGCCGGGGAGCTCCTCCCGGGCCGTGGAGACCTCGCGCAGGGCGTCGCAGTAGTTGGTCATGTCGGTGACCAGCACCAGCACGTCCATGCCGCAGCTGAAGGCCAGGTATTCGGCGCAGGTCAGGCCGAAACGCGGGGCGAGGAGCCTCTCCACTACCGGCTCGTCGGCCCGGTTGACGAAGGCGACGAAGCCGGTCCGCATCTCCCGGAGCGCTTCCATGTAGAAGGAGTACTCGTGGTGGGTAAGACCCAGCGCCACGAAGACCATCACGAACTCCCCGCCCCCCGCCAGCCGGGCGTTTTGCAGGATGCCCGCCGCCAGCTCGCGGGAGGGAAGGCCGGCGCAGGAGAAAATCGGCAGCTTTTGCCCCTTGACCAGCGTGTTCAGGAGATCGATGGCGCTGAACCCTGTCTCGATGAACTCCTCGGGGCGGGCCCGCGCGGTCGGGTTGAGCGGAAAGCCGGTCACCGCCCCCCACTGCTGCGGGATGAACATGGGGGCCCCGTCGATGGGAAGGAAGGAGCCGTTGAAGGCCCGGCCGACGATCTCCCGGGCGAGCGGGGCCTGCCGGACCGCATCGGTAAAGACCACCGTCGATTCGATGTCCAGGCCGGCCGTCTCGCCGAAGACCTGGACCAGCACGGTCCGGCCCGCGATCTTCAGCACCTCGCCCGCCATGGCGTGGCCGTCGGGATAGATGACCCGCACCACCTCGCCTATGCGGGCGTTGAAGACCCGTTCCACGAACAGCAGAGGCCCCCGGATGGAGGAGATGGTGCGGTAGCTGTGCTCGGCAAGGCGCATGGCTTGACCCCTCAACGACTATGTTTCCAGTACCTCATCCAGCAGAGCTCCCTCCTTGAGCCTCTCCTGCGCCCGGTCGTAAAACTTCAGGAGCGCGTCGATCTGCGCCGCGGTCTGCCCGGGCGAGGAAAAGGCGTCATCGGTGTAGGCGTTCTGGCACAGGAACTCGTTGCGAATGCGCTCCGTTGCGTTCATCAGCAGCCGATCCGCGTCCTGGAGCCCCTCCGCCCCGACGATTTCCGCCACCTCGCGTAGCGCCTCCTCCCGTTGCAAAAGCTCCCGGCAGCGCCGCTGCATCTCGGCCCAGCCGGGAGCGACCTCGGCGCTGAATTGCCGCGCCAGTCCCGCCCCGTAAAGGGAGTAGCTCTGGAACCAGTTGATGGCCGGAAAGTGGCGTCGGTGGGCGAGGGTGGTGTCGAGCATGAGGAACACTCCGGCCGTCCTCAGGCAGGCCTGGGTGACCGGCTCGGTGAAGTCGCCTCCGGGAGGCGAAACGGAGAGGATCATGGAGAGGGAGCCGACCCTGCCGGACATGCTCTCCACCATGCCGGCCCGTTCGAAGAAGGCCGCCAGCCGCGAGGTGAGGTAGGTGGGGTACCCCTCCTCCCCCGGCATCTCCTCAAGCGACGAGGAGATCTCCCGAAGCGCCTCCCCCCACCGGGAAATGCTGTCGGCCAGGAGCAGCACGTGGAAGCCCATGTCCCGGTAATACTCGGCCATGGTGACCGCCGTGTAGATGGAAGCCTCCCGCGCAGCCACCGGCATGTTGGAGGTGTTGACCACGACGATGGTCCGCGTCAGGAGCGCCGTGCCGGTCCAGCGGTCGTTCTGGGTGCGGAACTCCTCGAGGAGCTCGGCCATCTCGTTGCCCCGCTCGCCGCAGCCGACGTAGACCACCAGGTCCACATCGGCGTACTTGGCGATGGTCTGCTCCAGGATGGTCTTGCCGGTGCCGAAGCCGCCGGGGAAGATGGTGGTCCCGCCCCGCGCCATGGGGAAGAAGAAGTCGATGACGCGCTGCCCCGTGACGAGCGGCAGGGTGGGGGAAAGCTTGCGCCGGTAGGGGCGCGGCTGGCGTACCGGCCATTGCCGCCAGGCGAAGATCTCACCCCCGTCGGCGTAACGGCCGATCGGCTCATCGATGGTGAAATCGCCGTCGACGAGCCTTTCCAGCACCCCCGCACGGGGGGCTGTCACCAGATGGGCAAAAGGCCCCTCCGCCACCTGGCCGATGACCTCGTCGGTCCCTACCTGGTCTCCTTTGCTGCGTGACGGGGAAAAGCGCCAGATCCTTTCAGCATCGAGCGGCGCGAGCGCCCGCCCGGAGCGGATAAAGGGGCCGTCGGCGTCGCGCAGCCGCTCCAGCGGCCGCTGCAAGCCGTCAAACATGGTGGAAAGGAGCCCCGGCCCGAGCCGGACGGTGAGCGGCAGGCCGGTTCCCCGGGCCGGCTCGCCGACGCTCAGGCCCCGTGTGTCCTCGAACACCTGGACCACCGTCCGGTCCTCTTCCAGCCGAACCACCTCGCCGGTAAGTTCCGCTTCGCCGACCAGAACCATTTCGCAAAGTCTGAGCCCCTTGCAGTCGATGGTGACCGTCGGTCCGGTTATGCCCGTAATGCGCCCGATCATGGTTGTGTCCTGACAGGTTGTCAAGGTTGCAGCCTTACGTGGTAGCCGATTGCCCTCCTGATCAGCCTCAGCGCGTAGTCTTCCGCCGGCTCCACCCCGGCCTTTGCCGGGGCAGGGAGGACGATGAGGACGCCGTACCACCTTTTTTCCATTTCCTGGAAGCGCTCTTCGGCGATCCCCGCCAGGAGCCGCTCGTCGATCACCGCGACGCGGGTGTCCGGGTCGGCCAGCACCCGGCGCAAGGTCGCCTCGGCCTCAGCGGCGCTTACCACGAGCTGCCGGGCGCCGGCCAGGGAGAATCCGTGACGCGCATCGGCCGGGGTTATGAAAACCAGGTTTTTCACCGGATCAGTTCTCCGTCGAGCAGGTCCTGCCCGATTTGCGCGCCGTGCACGAACAGGCTCAGGTTCCGCGCCTGCATGGCGGTTAGCCACAGATGATGGAGGATACAGCCGATCCCTGACGGTTCCCTCCCCATGCCGCGCACCAGCCGGGTGAGCCGGCCGAGAAGGATCGATTCCAGGTTGCCGGCGGCGAGGTCGGCCTGCGTGCAGGAGAGCCGGAGCAGGACGGCTTGCGCCGCGCCTCCCTCCGCCTCCCTGGCCGCCTCCAAAAAGAGCGTCTCCTTGATGCTCCCCCCCTTGATGAAGCAGGGGGGTGCCGTGATCCTCCAGCGCCGGTGCTTGGCGAGGGTGATGGCGTTTCGCACATCGATGAGCCGGCGGAAGAATTCGCCGAGGACCGGATGGAGCGGGCCATTCGCCACCTGCTCCAGGTAGAGGGTCGCCAGCCGCTCCTCGAAGCCCGCCACCCCGTGCTCACGGTATGCCTGGCTCAGCCCCTTGAACGGCTGCGCCAGGCCGGCGAACAGGCCGGACAGTTCGCTTACGGCCGCCGGCGTATCATGCTCCGCCTGCAGCACCCTTTGCATCTGCGGTGAAAGGAGGGTGAAGCGGAGCAGTTGCGCGCACTTCCCTCCGTCTCCCGCCATCCGCTGCCGCAGACAGAGGACCACTGTACGCAACTCGAAGTAGAGGAAGAGCGGGGCGAAAGAAAGCCGTGTTCCCCGATCCATCTGTGCGTAGAGCCAGGCGAAATCCCGCAGCGATCCGCTCCAGATCTCCGCTTCGTTGCCGGGAAGGGGGCCATGGGGGGCGGCGCCGGCCGCAAGAGGGTCGGGGGAGGCGAGCAGCGCGCGCCAATCGGCGATCAGGAAGCGCCGCCGTCCCCTGATCCTCGCCAGGAGGTACTCCCGGGGATACCCTCTGTCTGCCAGATCGCGCAGGAGTCCCATGGCCTCATCTCTCCCCTGCAATGGCGTTCATCAGGCGCAGCAGGAGCTCCGGCCACCCCCGCTCCAGCCGCTTCTCCAGGGTATTGTCGATCCGCATCCTTCCCCCCTCGGCGGCCACCTCCAGGCCGCCGGCTACGCCGCCGTCGGTCTCGATGCGCGCCTGCGGGAAACGGGCTTTGGCCAGATCCTCATCTGCGGGGTTGACGCGGACCGTCTCCCATTGGCAAGGGAGGAGTTCTGCCGCCAGGGCGGTAAAAAGCTCCTCCCCCCCCTCATCCCGCAGTTCCGCCAGGGTAGCCCGCGCCACCTCATAGAGCCGGCCGGCCAGCACATTTCTCGCCTCCAGCCTGATCATGGCCCCCTCCATTTCGGCCCCGGCGAGGATATCTCCGGCCTGCGCGGTCAGGTCAGCCTGCTGCCGCTTTGCATACTCGTCCCGCAACGCCTCAATCCGGGCCGAACACTCCGCCTCGATCCGGGCCGCCTCGGCTAAAGTCGCCTGCCGGATCGCCTGCACCTTTTCTTCCCCACCAAGGCGCAGCGAGTCGATCAGTTCGCGATACCCCATGACGGATCCCTACAGGTAGAGGATCATGGCGGCTATGACGAAGCCAAGGATCACCATCGTCTCGGGGATGGCGAGCATGATGATGACCGTCCCCGTAAGCTCGGGCTTCTCGGCGATGGTCCCCGCCCCCGCCGAACCGATCCTCGACTGGGCCCACCCCGTCGCCAGGGCGCTGAGCCCGATGGC
>NZ_JBXKJL010000053.1:0-22355 GCF_056994735.1 Geomonas sp. | reverse complement strand
CTGTGAGCCTTCGTTGTTTTTGGCTCCCCAACCCGGACTCGAACCAGGGACATGGTGATTAACAGTCACCCGCTCTACCAACTGAGCTATTGGGGAATATATACCGCAAGTTGTTAACCTTGCAGGCTTATCGGCTAAAGAAGCTACCGGGAAAGCTCGAAATTTATAACATGACGCTTTTCACGTGTCAACCTCAATTTTGCCAAGATGCGATTTTCATTACCCGGCGGTCCCATGCCGTGTCCCGAGTCTTGGTTGACTTCGTCCACGGCGGCGGATATATTCGGGGCTCCGGTCGCGAATGGCTACAGAAAGAGGATACCTGATGGACCACGACAAGGTGACGCTCTACCGCGTCGCTTCCGCACTCGCACTCATTACCATCGCTTATAACCTGGTCGAGGGAGCTGTTTCCGCCTGGTTCGGCTTCGGCGACGAATCCCTGGCGCTCTTCGGGTTCGGCCTGGACTCTTTCGTCGAGGTCGTGTCGGGAGCGGGGATATGGCACATGGTGCGGCGCCAGCGGGAGCAGGCGGAAGGCGGCCACGATCTCTTCGAGCGGCGAGCGCTGAAAATCACCGGCTACGGGTTCTATGCCCTCGCTGTCGGGCTGATGGTCTCCGGAGCCTTCGACATGTACGAGGGGCATGCCCCCAAGACCACCTTTTGGGGCATTGTCGTTTCCTGCGTCTCGATCTTCTCGATGTGGCTGTTGATACATTACAAGGTGAAGGTGGGGAGGGCTCTGGGCTCCGACGCCATCCTCGCCGACGCGGCCTGCACGAGGGTCTGCCTTTACCTTTCCGGGATACTTCTCGCATCCAGTGCCGGATACCGGCTTACCGGCATAGGGTGGCTCGATGCCGCCGGCGCCTTGGGCATCTCGTGGTTCTGCATTAAAGAGGGGCGTGAGGCCCTCGGCAAAGCACGGGGCATACCGTGCAGCTGCGGCTGCAGCTGCAAGTGAATGACATGACTCAGGAGAATAAATAGCTATGCTGACCAAAGCCTTATCATTTGTGGCAAAATCCGGCACCGGCAAGACCACACTGCTGGAGAAGGTGATCACCGAGATTAAGTCCCGCGGCTACCGCGTCGGCGTGATCAAGCACGACGCCCACCGCTTCGACATCGACCACCCCGGCAAGGACAGCTACCGTCTCACTGCCGCCGGTGCCGATACCATGCTGATCTCGTCACCGGAGAAGCTGGCCATGGTGAAGAAGCACCAGCAATCCCCGCCGATCGAGGAGCTGGTAGAGACCTATTTTCAGGACGTGGATATCGTGCTGACGGAGGGGTTCAAGAAGAGCGGGATGCCCAAAATCGAGGTGCATCGCAAGGAGAGGAGCGATACGCTGCTGTGCAGAGGAGAGCAGCATGATCCTACTCTGATAGCCGTAGCCAGCGATGAGCCGCTGGAGCTGGATGTTCCTGTGCTGGATCTAAATGATCCCGTCGAGGTTGCCGAGTTCATTGTCGAGACGTTTCTGCAGTAGATCATTACCGCCGACAGACAGGCCGGCCGAGGGATCTATGGCATTATCGATGACGTCACCGTCGCCTCATTTGGCGGGAATGCTGCCATCCTGCATCGCCGTCGTGTTGATGGAGTGACACCGTCTCGTACTGTGTGTACTTATCCTTTTTTGTCATCCGCAATGTGAAGTCCGCAGTGGCGGCATTTGGCAAAAAAAGAAAGTGTCGAGTTCCGCATGTGAAAGTTGTTGCCGCATCTCGGACATTTTGAACATGCCATCATCGCCACGGCAACACAAAGGAGGATGAACCACAGCAAAAATACACCGCCTGTGAACTTGGAAGACTGTGTCAATCTCAAGGCTGTTACCGTTGCCGGCATGTAGATAAGTATCAACCCCCACAAATACCATCTGCGTCTGCGAATGATGGCAAGCATTGCTGCATAGGTTGCGGCATCTTCTACATTCTCTTGCTCCATAGCCATCTCCATGTGCCTTGCCCGGTTAACTACCTGACTCCCCAGCCAACCCTGGAATCCGCCTGGCTTCCCACTTTCGCCAGTTCTGCCTTCGCGCAATTCTTAGTCATCGCGTTCGCGACGAGTGCACTATCCCACCGGTCCCGCTACCCGCTCACATGCGTGGTCTCACCCCCTGGTCTAACGTCTCAGGCGCGCCTCAGGTAGTTGGCTATACTCTCGACGTGTATTGCAGTGGTGTTCAAGGACGGGATGCGCAGATCGCTGTCGTGAAGTATCAGTGGCAGCTCCGTGCAACCTAGTATAACCCCCTCAACGTTCTCCGACTCTATCAGCCTGTCGACAACAGCGACCAGTCCTTTTCTGGTGTCGTCCGTGAATACGCCCAGCTCTATTTCGGTGACCAGCTTGTCATGGATATAGTCCTGATCTGCCGTTGGCGGCACAACGACTTCGATGCCGTGAGCTTTGAACCGCGTCGCAAAGAAGTTGTGCTGCATGGTGAACTTAGTCCCCAGTAGCCCGACCTTCGCCAGTCCCAGTTCCTTCGTCTTATCAAGGGTAGCTGTGACAATGCTCAACAAAGGGATGGGAGATTTCGCCTGCACTTCGTCAAAGACTATGTGTGGGGTATTGGCTGTAATAACCGCGAAATCAGCGCCGGCACGATGCAGAGCTTTTACCTTGGCGACCAGAAGGTAGATGAGGCCGCTCCATGCCTGTCTGGAGACCAACCCAAGGACCTCGTCGAGGTCCACACTGTAGATGATCATTTCCGGCGCGGACAGGCTGCCCTCTGTTCTAAAACTCTCCACGATTCGTTTATAGTAATCGACCGTCGATTCGGGGCCAAGGCCGCCGATCAAGCCAATGAGTTTCATCGCTCTGCCCTCATGCGACCTTTGATTTTTCTATCACCATCACGCTAACCTGCCTCCTCATCCTTCACAACCTGTGGTCGCCGATTCCCTCCAGCAGTGTACTGATTCATGGAACCCTGGTTCGCGAAAGGGACTTCTGACACGACTCGGGCATCCGAAAGCATGAGGCGGTTGTAATGGTGGAGCAGGTTAGAATAAAGGCGTCTTTGGAGCAAGCAAATAATTGGAGTGGGTAAACGCTGCGGGTACGAAATGAAAAGGAAGCCCTTTCGGCCCCCCGTGTCTTTTACCTATCTGCCCAGATTGCTGATGAATTTATCAACCGAGTGACTTGGCAATGAACCGCTGCACGCCGCGTAGCATCTCATCGACCTCGGCAGTGCGGTACCTTTCGCCCTGGCCGTGAATGAAGTCCTCCTTCATGTACCACCAGTCTTTTATCCTCTGGTGCGTCCCCACCTGGTAGGCCTTCGCCTGGTACAGGGCGTCGTTCATCTCCTCGACCGTCCCCTCGCGAACTCCTTTCCTGTCGCAAAGGAACTGCAGCGCGTGCTGAAGGAGCACCGACGCCAGGATGCAGGCCGTCAGCTTCTCGCCCCGGCGCAGGAAATCGGCGGTCTTACCTGCCAGGAATTTGAGCACCGCATGGTCAAGGAAGACCTCTATCTCGGACAGACCTCCCTTTTCGTACTCCTCCCGCGCGGACTGCAGGATGGCCCTGCAGTTGTCAAAGGTCTCCTTGTAGACGATGTTCATGACCTTGGAGTAGATCGCGTTGAAGTTACGGTAGTAACTGCTGTCGTCCCCGAAGACCTTCTCCATGAGATCGAGAGCCGATGTAGCCCAGTCCTGAAATTTTTGGGAGTCCACGATTGCCGCGATGTCGCTGATCTGCTGCGATGACTTGACCTTCTTTGCCTTGTCAGCCAGCTCATCGAACTTCCTTTCTATCATGGAGTCCAGCTTCAGCATCTTCGGGCGCTCCTTCTGGATTGTCGCGTAAGTACCTGTCAACACTATAGCATCGAGGAGGAAAGTCAAGACTTCCTGGGGCGAGGGACGTCGAGAAGGGAATGGGAGCAGGGGCTGCCGACGCTGGCTCAGGCGGGGCTTATGCTGATGCGGGGAGCCTGCAGTCGACGGGCCACGATCGAGCGGTGACGGGCGCGCAGCTCGGCGAGGTCTCCTTGAAGGAAGGCGATGCTTGAAGGATCCGGAAGGTGCTCGAGATAGAGGTCCACCAGCTGTCCCATCAAGGCGTTGTAGCTTTTGGTCGAGGAGCCATGGGCGTAATTGCGGCCGGGGAAGCGTCGGATGTCGCCGTCGCAGGCGGGGGAGATGTGGTAGAGTTCGTGAAAGATGGTGATGAGCTTTTCCCGCAGCGAAAGCTGGAGGAAGCGGGGGACCAGGAAGTAGATGACGTAGAGCATCTCTTCGCCCTGGTGCATGATGGTCGGCATGGTGCAAAGGACGCTGCGCCGGCCGCGCCTGCTCGTCATCGACTTCTGTCCTCCTTCGAAACGCAGAGGGTGGATCTTGGCGAGGCTGCCGCCGGCGCTGGGGCGCCCGGAAGATACGCAGACCAGGAGCTTGTCGGGGGCTATGTGTCGCAGATCCGGGGTGCGGGCGATGATGTCACGGATCAGCCGCTCCAGCTCCCCGGTCAGGTTCAGCGTGGACACCCCTATTGCACCCCGGAGACCTTGAGCTTGTGGCAGAAGAGGCAGCGCATGGGGCCTCCCTGCGGCTTGACCGGGTGCTTGGGCGGGAAGGGGACTCCGCCGGGGCCGTCGAAATGGCAGACCGGGCAGCCCTTGTCAGCTTCCATCTTGCTCTGGGTTTTCTTGAAGACTTCATATGAAGGGCGGTGTCTATCATCCAGGGGGACCCGCTTGGTCTTCTCCTCGCCGGAAATAGCGAAGAAAATGGCAGCTACCGCCACGATGATGCCGATGAAAATCCAGTCTTTCTTGCCGATGCGCATGAAACCCCTCCGGAAAATAAACTTCCGGGAGGGTACCTGCGGTGCGACCAAAATTCAAGAAAAAACGGATTGGCGAGGAGAGAGGGGGAGAATCGGAAACAGAAGTGCGTGCTTCGACAGGCTCAGCACGAACGGCTCTTGGACGTGCTTCGACAGGCTCAGCACGAACGGCTTTTAGACGTGCTTCGACAGGCTCGGCACGAGCGGTTCTTAGACGTGCTTCGACAGGCTCAGCCCGAACGGCTCTTAGACTTGCTTCGACCGGCTCAGCACGAACGGCTTTTAAACGTGTTTCGACAGGTCAGCACGAGCGGCTCTTAGACCTGCTTCGGAAATTCGGCGTGGCTTGTAGCAAAATAATCGATTCCGTTCACCCTGAGCTTGTCGAAGGGTGCATCTCGATATTTGCTGCCGGTGTCTCAGTGGCTAAACGTTACGAAAGGGAGGCGCAGCCGATGGCTCCGTTGTGCTGGGGATGTTCGGGGACGATGACGCCCATGCCGCATTGGGCGGAGAGGAGGGTGATCATGGCGCCATTGAGCGCGACGCCGCCGGTGATGACCAGCTTCGGGGAGGGAAAGCGCTTCAGCATCGGCATGACCCGCTTGACCAGGGTCATGTTCACGCCGGCGCAAAGCCGGGATACAGGGTAACCCCTGAGGATCTGCCCAATCAGCTCGCTCTCCCCGAAAATGCCGCAAGTGGCATCGAGCGGGATGGGATCTACATGATGGGAGGAAAGTTCTTCCAGGGAGACCTCCAGCACCGCCGCCATGTTTTCCAGGTAACGTCCGCTGGAGGCGGCGCACTTGTCGTTCATGACGAAGTCCAAAAGCCGTCCGCCTGCGACCTGTGCGACCTTGGTGTCCTGCCCTCCCATGTCGAGCAGGGTGAAGTCGGCAAGGCCGGTCTGCACGCGGGCTCCGGCAACGTGAGCCTTGATCTCCGAGATGACGCGGGCCCCGTGAAGATTGATGCTGTTCCTGCCGTACCCGGTGACGATGATGTCAGCTTCCGCCAGTTCGGCCGCGGTGAAGATGCCGCTCCCCTCTAGATCCAGGGCCAGCTCGTCCCCAACCATCTTGCCGTACTTCTTGTAGAAGGCGATGGTGTCCTGGTCAGCCAGCCTGATGATCTCGGTTCCACGCATCAAGGCGAACTTGGCTTTCCTGCTCCCGAGGTCTATTCCTATTTTTAGCGTTTTCGGCACGTCGTTCGTTGCTCCTGCGTCATAAATGAAGCCGGACTGTCTTTGCATTCAGCCATTGTCGAGGGAACGGCACAGAGAAGAGAGTGAAGTGAGAGTATCTCGTAATTTCTTCAGCCGAGGGGTTGCCAAAGACAGAAGCCATTGTAATATATTTCTGCCTGATTGTGGCCCAAAGCCGCCTTGGCCGCACTATGAGTAAGCGGATCTCTCCTATGTCAGATGCGGTCTTCCAGCAGCTCCAGAAAACCTTCGATCCTGATCTTCGTCCTGGCATCGACATCCCCCGGTTTGTCACCTTCGAGAGTGAGCACCGGTAGGTTGATCTTCTTTCTCAGTACCATGTCTTCGATCTGCCTGAAGCAGAAGGACTGCACGTAGTGGATGACGGCGTCGATCCTGCGTTCTTCGATCTCGCGGGTGATGTCCTCGATCCTGTGAAAGATGTCGTAGGGGTAGGTGTAGGCGCGGTACTGCTCCACGACATCGGAAATGCCGTACGGCATTGAGAATTGCCTTTGGGTCTCGTTGAGGACCACCCTCGCCCCGTGCTGCTCCAGGAAAGGGTAAAGCCCGGACACGATGGGAGGGACACCGAGGTACGCCAGCCTCATGCCGTCTTTGCGTGCCGGCCTCGAGGAGGCCTCGGCAAGAAAGGCGTCGACCTCGGCCTCGAAGGCATCCAGGTCGCCGTTCATGTCGGAGGTGCAGACCTGGAAGTAGTGGTTCTCTTCGCCGGTAACCTTGTCGTGCTGAAAGGTGAGCCGGTCGATCTCGTGGACTTTGGCGCGGATCAGGTCGAGGCGCTCCTTGGCGTCATTGACTTCTGCCCAGCCGACGCCGAAGTGGGCCATCAGCTTTTCGATCTCGGCGCCAAGTGACTCGGCGTCGCGGCCTGCCGGGTAGGCGAAGGGATAGACCCGGATTCCCTTGAGGGAGAGGACCTCCATCAGCGCCTTGGTGTAACTGCAGTCGCCCTCGGTGACGGCGATCATTTCGGTGACGCCGCTGGCGAGGACGGAGCTGTAGATCCCCTTGATCCAGGCGCAGACGTTCCTGGGGAAACCGTCCAGTTCGGCATCCTCGATAAGGGCCTGGCTTTCAGGGTGGGTGATGAAGATGTTGTTCAGGTCGACCGGGACCACGCCCGCCGCGACCAGCACCTCGAGGGGGATGGTGGAGGTAAAACCGACTTTCCGCAAAACTTACTCCGCCTTGATGAAGTGGAAGTAGATGAGGACAGCCCCGATGGCGAGGCCGCCGAAAGCAAAGGGGATGGTCGATGTCACCGAAAGGCTGTCTCCGTCAGCCGGCATCGTGTACCGAATCAGCAGCAGAACAGAGACGGCGGTGAAGAGGACCGAGAGCACGAACTTGGATCTGACCACCACGGCGTAGAAGGCCAAGACCAGAAAGATCCCCACAAACCACGGGTTGGTGATGGCGCTCTTTACCGTCAGGTGCTGCAGGAAGTCGACGACATGCTCGGTTTCGAAAGGTGACAGCGCCTCGATTGTCTTTTGTACCAAACTGGATGTATCCATATTGCTCCTCCGCAATAGACACAAGATTATAGATAACCGGTGCTTTTGGCAAGAGGTTAAAGGAGCCGGGGAGCGACCTCCCTACAACCAGGAAGGAGAAAGAGATGGATGACCTCAAGGCAACTCCGCTGCGTGCGCATCACGAGGCACTGAAAGCCCTTATGGCGCCTTTCGGGGGGTGGCTCATGCCCATCCAGTACGAGGGGATCATCGCCGAGCACAGGTGGTGCCGGGAGCAGGCGGCCCTTTTCGACATCTGTCACATGGGGGAGTTCAGCTTCAACGGTGACATCGAGGCCGACGGATTGGAGAATGTCTTCACCTTCTCAGTGAAGAGCATTCCAGTCGGCCGCTCCCGCTACGGGTTCCTGCTGAACGATCGTGGAGGGGTGATAGACGACCTGATCGTTTTCCGGTTGGCCGAAAACGAAGTCATGATCGTCGTCAACGCGGCTACGACCGCCAACGATCTCTCGGTGATCCGCTCCCGGCTGAAGGATGGCGCAAAGCTGGTCGATATCTCCGATCAGACCGGGAAGCTGGACCTGCAGGGGCCGCTTTCCCGCCAGGTGCTGGTGGACCTCTTCGGAGAAGAGATCGGGCAGATCCCCTTCTTCAAGTTCATCAGGACCCGCATCCTTGACGCCGATGCCATTGTCAGCCGGACCGGCTACACCGGGGAACTGGGATACGAGATCTTTCTTCCCTCGGGGTAGGTCTCCGAACTATGTGAACTGCTCCTCACGGATCCGCGGGTAAAGCCGGCGGGGCTGGGGGGGCGGGACCTGCTGCGGCTGGAGGTCGGATATTCCCTCTATGGCAGCGACCTTGACGAGCACACCACCCCCCTGGCCGCCGGTCTTTCCTCCTTCGTCAATCTGGAGAAGGAGTTCGTGGGCAAGGCCGCGCTCCTCGATGAGCAGCGGAGGGGGCCTTCCAGGGTCAAGGTGGCCTTCCGGTGCAATTCTCGACGGGCGCCGCGCCACGATTACGGTATATTTCACCAGGGGGCGCAGGTGGGGGCCGTCACCAGTGGCGCCTTCTCGCCCATGCTGTGCTGCGGCATCGGGCTCGGTTTCGTAAAGCCTGGGGCATCGGCAGCCGGCACGAAATTACAGATCAAACAGGACAGGGTGGAGATAGAAGCAGAGGTGGTCGAGCTCCCCTTCTTTACCGGGGGGTCGTTGCGGGCATAGCATTTCTCTCATAAAAATTGCGGAGGTTCTCCAAATGGCGAAGCACTATACGAAAGAGCACGAGTGGGTAGTTCTGGAAGGCAACACCGCGACCATTGGAATCAGCGAGCACGCGGCGCACGAGTTGGGGGACATTACCTTTGTCGAGCTCCCTCAGAAGGGGAAGACCGTGAAGCAGTTCGACACCCTGGCGGGGATCGAGTCGGTGAAGGCCGCCAGCGACATCTATTCCCCGGTCTCGGGAAAGGTCATCGAGGTGAACGGTAAACTGGAAGACTCACCCGAACTGGTCAATGAGAGCGCCGAGGAGGGGGGCTGGATCTGCAAGCTGGAGGCGAGCGATCCCTCCGAGATCGGGGCGCTGATGGATTCAGCCGCCTATGCCGAATTCGTGAAAGGATAAGCGTGATGGGATACTGTCCTAATACACCCGAAGAGATCCGGGAGATGCTGAACGTGATCGGCGCCGGGAGCGTCGAGGAGCTCTTTTCCCCCATCCCGGGAGAACTGAGAGCGAAGTCGTTCGACCTTCCGCAGGGGATGTCGGAATTCGAGTTGGTGAAGTTCATGAGTGAGAAGGCGTGTTCCTGCGGAAGGGATATCGTCCCCTTTATCGGCGGCGGGATCTACGACCATTTCATTCCGGCTGCCGTCGACCACCTCTCCTCGCGCGCCGAATTCTACACCGCCTACACCCCCTACCAGCCGGAGTGCTCACAGGGGACCCTGCAGGCCCTCTTCGAGTATCAGACCTCGATCTGCCGGCTGACAGGGCTCGAGGCATCCAACGCCTCCCTTTATGACGGCGGGACTGCGGTGGCGGAAGCGGCGCTCATGGCTATGAGGATCACCGGGCGTCATGCCGTGGTAGTGGACCAGTCCGTGAATCCTCTCCACCGTGAGATCGTGCGCGGCTACCTGGCGAACCTGTCGGATCAGGTGGTGGAGGTGGCGCCGAGGGGTTCCGATTCAGACCTCCACTGCCTCATGAAGTCCATCACCGACCAGACCGGTGCCGTCATCGTGCAGAACCCCAACTTCTTCGGCAGTGTCGAGGATTACTCCAGCCTCGCGCACAAGGCCCATCAGCATGGAGCGCTGCTGATCGTTTCCTGCTACCCGATTTCCCTGGGTCTTTTGAAGACCCCGGGTGAGATGGGGGCGGACATAGCGGTGGGGGACGGGCAGAGCCTGGGGAACACCGTCTCCTTCGGCGGCCCGTACTTCGGCTTCATCACCACCAGGAAGAGCTTCATCAGGAACCTCCCGGGGCGCATCGTGGGCGAAACCATCGACAAGGGGGGACAGCGGGGGTACGTACTGACCCTGCAGGCGCGCGAGCAGCACATCAAGCGGCAAAAAGCCACCTCCAACATTTGCAGCAACCAGAGCCTCTGTGCCCTTCGCGGCCTGATGTTCACCGCGGCTCTGGGGCGAAAGGGGTTCGAGGAGCTCGCGGCCCTGAATTTCGACAAGGCCCAGTACGCGAGAACGGTCCTTTCCGGGATCGACGGCGTCAGCGTCCTCAATGGCGGGACTACCTTCAACGAGTTCACCCTCTCCCTTACCAAACCCGCGGCCCAAGTGGTGGAGAGGCTTTTGAAAGCGGGGGTGGCGGCCGGGGTGCCCTTGGGGACCTACTATCCGGGAATGGAAAACGCCATGGTGGTGACGGTTACCGAGAAGAGGACCAAGGGCGAGATCGACCAGTTCGCGGCCCTTTTAAAGGAGGCGATATGGAGCTGATCTTCGAGCAGTCGGTTCCCGGCCGCACCGGGGTCAGGGTCCCGCTCCCCGATGTCCCCAAAGCCATCGGATTCCCCCCCGAGCTCAGGCGAGAGGCGCCGGCGGCCTTCCCGGAGGTGAGCGAACTCGACCTCGTGCGCCACTACACCAATCTCTCCCGCAGGAATTTCTCGATCGACACCAACTTCTATCCCCTCGGCTCCTGCACCATGAAATACAACGCCAAGGTGATGGAGAACGTCGCCGCCGTCTTCGCCCACTGCCACCCGATGCTGGCACTCCTTCCAGGAGGGGAGGAACTGGTGCAGGGGCCCCTTTCCGTCATCTACGGGCTGGAACGCCAGCTCTGCGAGATCACCGGCATGGACGAGGTCACCACCCAGCCTCTGGCCGGAGCGCACGGGGAGATGACAGGCATCATGCTGATCGCTGCCTACCACAAGGCGCGGGGGGAGAAGCGCAGGTACGTGATCGTCCCCGATTCCTCCCACGGCACCAATCCGGCCAGCGCGGCCATGGCGGGATACGAGATCGTCACCATCCCGACCGCCGGCTACGGTGACATGGATCTCGACGCCTACCGGGCGGCGGTGAACGATCAGGTGGCGGCGGTGATGATGACCTGTCCCAACACCCTCGGGATATTCAACCCCCACATCGCCGAGATCTGCGAGATCGCCCACCAGGCCGGGGCCCTGACCTATTACGACGGCGCGAACCTGAACGCCATCATGGGCAAGGTACGCCCGGGCGATGTCGGCTTCGACGTGGTCCACGTCAACCTTCACAAGACCTTCGGCACCCCCCATGGAGGAGGTGGCCCAGGTTCGGGACCGGTCGGCGTCAAGAGTACCCTCATCCCCTATCTCCCGACCCCGCGGGTGGTGAAAAGGGGGGAGGGGAGCTTCGGCCTGGAGGCATATCCGGAGGGCATCGGCAGGGTCTCCGATTTCTTCGGCAACTTCGGCGTCATGGCCCGAGCCTTCGCCTACATCACCCTGCTGGGTCGGGAGGGGCTGATCGAGGTCAGCGAGCAGGCGGTCCTTAACGCCAATTACATGATGGCGCGGTTGAAGGAGGAATATGATCTTCCCTTCGACACCACCTGCATGCACGAATGTGTCTTCTCAGCCAGCCGTCAACTCGCCGATGGCGTCCACGCGATCGATATCGCCAAATACCTGATCGACCGCGGTTTCCATCCGCCGACCGTCTACTTCCCGCTTAACGTGAAGGAGGCGATCATGATCGAGCCGACCGAGACGGAGAGCAAGCAAACCATGGACTCTTTCATAGCGGCCATGATCGAGGCGGCGAGGATGGCGAAGTCCAACGCGGCGGAATTGCACGAAGCGCCGTTGACTACCCCGGTGGGGCGGCTGGACGAGACCAGGGCCGCCAGGGCGTTGCAGGTCTGCTGCGAGTAATCAAGATGTTGTCGCGGGTAATGCGAGCTCCGGCGGGAAGCCTCCGGAGCTCATTTTTTAGCGAAACCTGTCCTCGACTGGAGTTCTGGAGGGCGCATCTGCGGTTAGCTACTTGCACCTGCCCATTTCTCTACATTTCAAGCTCCCCCTCGCCCTCCGGGAGAGGGTCGGGGTGAGGGAAGCCCGTATCTCAGTGGCACCTTCCCCCACCCCCTGCCCCCCTCCCGCCAGGGGGGGGGAGATTTGCCTTTAGCTCCATGGGGCCTCTGTGGCACCTTCCCCCGCCCGCCCCTCACGCCAGACGAGGTAGAGTTTCCTGTTTCATGTGATGTAATATCTCCGGCTTTCATGTAAGGTGAAAAAATGTTACCCAACGAGGAAAAGGCCCGCCGATGACTCACACTTTGCCGGCATGGCGGCTCATTGATGCGGGACCGCTGGACGGCCCTTCCAACATGGCGCTCGACGAGGCGCTTTTTTCCTGCTTCGATCCTGACAGCTCCTGCCCGATACTGAGACTGTACGGCTGGAGCCCTCCGGCGTTGTCGCTGGGGCGGTACCAGGATGCCGAGGCCGCGCTGAGGCTCGATCTCTGCGAGGCCGACCGGGTGACGGTGGTTCGCCGCATGACTGGCGGCGGGATCATATTCCACGCCGACGAGCTTACCTACAGCATCGTGTGCTCGCCGGCTCAGATCGGGGAGACCGGGGTGAAGGATGGTTTCCGCAGCCTGTGCGGGTTCCTGCTGCAGACCTACCGGAAGCTGGGGCTGGAGGCGGGATTCGCCAAAGATCTTCAACCGGGCAATGACAGGTTGGGGGAGCGCACGGCCTTTTGCTTTGCGGGGAAGGAAGAGTACGACGTACTGGTGAATGGCCGGAAGATCGGCGGCAACGCGCAGCGCAGACGGCGTGGTGTGATCCTCCAGCATGGCTCGATTCCTGTTACGAGCCAGGTGCGGGAGGCGATGCGCTACCTGAAAGAGCCGGCTCCCGGCGCCGACGGGGCTGTCAGCCTGGCGGAACTTGGCCTTAGGCCGGAGCTGGCCGGGCTGAAACAGGTGCTGGTGACCTCTTTCCAGGAGGCGCTCGGGGTAACGCTTCAACCTGGTACCGTGACCGAGGATGAGCGGGCGGCGGCCGCACGGCTTGAGGAGACGAAATACCGCTCCCGCCGGTGGAACTTCCATGGGAAGTCCGCTGCAGAGTACCCTTCCGAACTTCCGGCACCTGCCGCTCCGAACTGAGACCCATGACCAACTGAGACCCATGACCAGCAATAGGCGGACCCGAGCAATGGACCCTCTACGCAAACCGCACTGGCTGCAGAAGAAGATTATCCCCGCCGCCCATCTGGAGATGGAGGGGCTTTTGAAGGAGTTGCGCCTCAACACCGTCTGTCAGCAGGCGCGCTGTCCGAACATCACCGAATGCTTCAGCCAGCGGCAAGCCACCTTCCTGATCCTCGGCCGCATCTGCACGCGGATGTGTTCTTTTTGCAGTGTCTCGAAGGAGGCACCTCTTGCCGTCGATGCCGGCGAACCGGGAAACGTCGCCGAGGCGGTCTCGCGGCTGCAGCTCTCACATGTCGTGATTACCAGCCCGACCCGCGATGATCTCGCCGACGGTGGCGCCGCGGTTTATGCGGAAACGGTGGCGCGGATCCGGACGCTCTCCCCCCACACCAAGGTCGAGCTCCTGGTCCCCGATTTTCTGGGAGATCCCGAAGCCCTGGCCCGCGTGGTCTCCAGCAAGCCCGACATTCTCGGCCACAACGTGGAAACGGTTCCGCGGCTGTACCAGGTCAGATCGGGCGCCGATTATCAACGGTCCCTTGAACTTTTGGCCGAGGCGCGTCGGCTCGATCCGGAGCTGAAGACCAAGTCGGGGCTGATGCTGGGGCTGGGGGAGGAGGAGGCTGAGGTATTCGCGGTGTTGGAGGATCTGCTGAAGAGGGGATGTTCGTATCTGAGTCTGGGGCAGTATCTCTCCCCGAGCCGTCTTCACTATCCCGTGCAGCGGTACGTGGAACCGGAGGTCTTCGAAGAGTACGGGGAAAAAGCCGCAGCCATGGGGTTTCAGCACGTGGAGAGCGGCCCCTATGTCCGAAGCTCCTACCACGCCGACCTCTACGGCTCATCGATCAAATCGTCCGCCCCGTGAGATTCCTCACAGAGTGGACCCTGCGCTGGCAAGCATAGCCGGTTGCCTTTCCGTAGGAGCGCCCTCCCGGGCGCGAACCGCCTTCCACTAAAACGGCAACAATGTCATCCGCGATTCAAAAACGACAACGGCCCCTGCTGAGTGATGAAACTCGACAGGGGCCGCGGTGATTCTGGTATCTAGTCCAGGTCCTATTCTGCCAGGAGCCTCTTGATGGTATCCTCTAGGGTCTTGGCCGTCTGGTCGGAATAACCCTGGAATTTTTCCGCCACCATACCCCTTTTGTTGATGACGAAGATGGTCGGGATGGAGCGCAGCCCATAGTCGGCCTGCATCTCGTCTCCACCGATGGCCACGGGATAGCTGATCCTGCGGGCGGCGATGAAATCCCTGACCTCGTGATCATTCCCCTCGTCCACGCTTACCCCGAGGATCTGCAGTCCCTGCTTACCGTATTTCCGGTTCAGGACGTTCATGTACGGGATCGATTCCCTGCAGGGGATGCACCAGGTGGCGAAGAAGTCCATGACCAGCACGTACCCCCGGTAGTTGGCCAGCGTGATCGGCTGTCCCGAGGTGGTGACCAGTTTGATGGCCGGGGCCTTCTCCCCTTTCTGCAATATGGCGGCTGCCGGTTGCGTTGATAACAGCAAGCCTGCAACCGCCAAGGGAATGATTTTGCCTGCGAGTTTCTTGAACAGGATGGTCGTCTTCATGTTAGAGAGCCTTCTTGATCAGTGCCTCCAGCTGTGATTTGGGTATCGCACCTACCACCTGGTCCAGCACTTTGCCGTCCTTGATCAGGATCACGGTGGGGATCCCGCGGACGCCGTATTTGCCCGGGGTTGCCGGGTTGTCGTCAACATTGACCTTGCCTACTTTGATTCGTCCTTCGTACTCCGATGCTACGGCGTCGATGAGCGGCGCTATGGCTTTGCAGGGGGCGCACCAGGTTGCCCAGAAGTCAACCAGTACCGGGATCTCAGACTGGAGGACGTCCTTTTCGAAGTTGTCGTCAGTAAACGTGCGTACGTTTTCGCTTGCCATTGAACCGTCTCCTTTAATAAGAAAAGTGAGTATTACTATAAATGAGCGGTCGAAAAAAGCAAGGGCTTTCAGGCCGCCCGAAGCCGCGACTGTCACCGAAGCGGCTCTACTCGGGACAGTAAACGCCCGCCTCGCCAGGGGCTTATCAGTTCCTCACCGTTTGCGAAGATTCGGGTCGAGGAGACGGTAGGGCGGATCTCCTCCAATGAATATACATCCGTTGGGCCGGGAAGGTCTTGAAAAACCGTTTCACCTCGGCTCGATTGGCTGTTGACACCCCGATGGCTCTGCGCGATAGTGTGCGGACTTCGGATGTCGGAGGGACCGTTGCGATATTACCCGGTAAATCTGGATCTCCATGGCAGGTCTGCGGTCATTGTAGGAGGGGGCGCCGTCGCGGCCCGCAAGGCCGCTCGTCTGGTGTCGGCGGGGGCGCGTGTCGTGGTGATAGCTCCCCGCGTCGACGGGAGGATGGCCGGCCTGGTTGCGGAAGGGGCAATCGTCCACCACCGGCGCGACTATCAAAGGGGTGATCTCGCCGACGCCTTCCTGGCCTTTGCCGCCACCGACGCCGCCGCCACCAATCTCGCGGTCGCCGCCGAGGCAAAAGAGCTCGGAATTCTCATCGATGTGGTCGATGCACCGGGTGAAAGCAGCTTCACCACCCCCGCCGTACTGGAGCGCGGCGACCTCCTGGTAACCGTCTCGACCGCGGGGGCGAGCCCGGCACTTTCGAAGCGCATCATCAAGGAATTGGAGCCCCAATTTGGACCCGAGTACGCCGAGGCGGTAGCGCTTTTGGGCGCCGTCCGTGAAAAGTTATTGACTGTAAAGGGGGGGAACGCATACAATGTGCGGGTTTTTGCCGAGCTTGCAGCGCTAGACCTCCCCGCGCTGATCAGAAACGGACAGAGGGATGCAATAGACCAGATACTCCTGAAGCTCTCTTTTGCCGGGTCCGGCCCGGTCCAGGATGGAGCTGAAAAAAAGGATCCGTCATGAACGCCTTGCTCTTCAATAGCACCCTTGTCATCTATGCTGCTGCGACCGTTCTGTACTTGGCCTACCTGGTCAAGCCCAAGGAAATCCTGGGGCGCTCCGGCCACTGGCTGATCTCCATCGGTTTCCTGGTCCACCTCGCCTTCACCGTCAACCGGTACGTAGAGGCAGGCCACACGCCGATCACCAACCTGCACGAGGCCCTCTCCTTCTTCAGCCTGTGCATCGTCGGCGTATTCATTCTCTTCGAACGGCGCTACAAGGTCTTCATCCTGGGATCTTTCGTCATGCCGCTGGCCCTGCTGGTCCTTGCCGTCTCGGCCGCCTTCTCCGCGGTCATTCCTCCTCTCAACCCGGCTCTCAAGAGCAAGTGGCTGGCCGTGCACACGATGATGGCCTTCCTGGGCTATGCAGCCTTCGCAGTTTCCTTCGGCACCAGCATCATGTATCTCATCCAGTCGCACTTCCTTAAGAAGCGCCGGCTCGGTTCGCTGTTCCAGAAACTGCCGCCGCTCGACGTGCTCGACGAGATCAGCTACCGCTGCCTGACGCTGGGCTTCCCGCTGCTCACCTTCGCCATCATCTCCGGCGCGATTTGGGCGGAGACCGCCTGGGGGACCTACTGGAGCTGGGACCCGAAGGAGACCTGGTCGCTCATCACCTGGTTCATCTATGCAGCCCTCCTGCACGGGAGGCTGACCACCGGCTGGCGCGGCAGGAAAGCGGCGATGCTCTCCATCTTCGGTTTTGTCATCATGCTCTTCACCTTCCTCGGCGTGAATCTCCTGCTGCCGGGGCTGCATAGCTACAAGTGAGCATGGTCGAGGCGGCAGCCGCTGTCGGTTGCGATTCTCAAGAAGGGGCAGGACAGATATGAACATTATCGTGGTTGGTCTCTCGCATAAAACCGCCGCAGTAGAGATACGGGAAAAGGTCGCCTTCGCTCCCACCCAGATGGAGAAGCCGCTGAAGGCCGTGGTCTCCCTTCCGGACATCACCGAGGCCGTCATCGTCTCCACCTGCAACAGGGTCGAGATCTATGCCACCACCCGTGACGTGGCCGGCGGCATGGCCAGGCTCAAGCGCTTCCTCTCCGATTACCACGGCATCCCGCTGGAGACCCTCGAAGGCCACCTCTACAGCTACCATGGCGAGGATGCCACCCGCCACGTTTTCCGGGTCGCCTCCAGCCTGGACTCCATGGTCGTCGGTGAGCCGCAGATTCTGGGGCAGATCAAGACCTCCTACGGATACGCCGCCGAATACAAGAGCTCCGGCATCATCCTCAACCGGTTCCTCCACAAGGCCTTCTCGGTGGCCAAGAGGGTGAGGACCGAGACCAAGATCGCTTCCTCCGCCGTTTCGGTGGCCTTTGCCGCCGTCGAGCTGGCCAAGAAGATCTTCGGGGAGCTCTCGGACAAGACCGTCCTTTTGATCGGGGCCGGCGAGATGTGCGAGCTGGCCGCCAAGCACTTCATCAACGTGGGCGTGCGCGGCGTCATGGTCACCAACCGCACCTTCGAGCGTGCCGAAAAGCTGGCCCAGGAGTTCGACGCCAAGCCGATCCACTTCGACGACCTCTTCGACCAGCTGCACAAGGCGGACATCATCCTCTCCTCGACCGGCGCTCCCCACTTCATCATCAGGGAGAAAGAGGTGGCTGAGGTCATCCGCCGCCGCAAGATGAAGCCGATGTTCTTCATAGACATCGCCGTCCCCAGGGATATCGACCCCAACGTCAACAACGTGGAGAACGTCTATCTTTACACCGTCGACGACCTCAACGGGGTGGTGGCGACCAACCTGGAGCAGCGCAAGATCGAGGCGGCCAAGGCGGAGGCCATCGTCGAGCAGGAGATCGGCCAGTTCTTCAAATGGCTCTCCTCGCTGGAAGTCACCCCGACCATCGTGGCGCTCAGGACCCGGTTCGACGAGATCCGCAGGGCCGAGCTGGCCAAGACGCTGTCGGGGTGGAAGAACCTGCCCCCCGACGCGGAGAAGAAGCTCGAGGCGCTGACCAACGCCATCATGAACAAGCTGCTGCATCAGCCGACCAGCGTGCTGAAGCGGACCGACCAGGGCAACCGCAACGACCTCTACGTCGACGCGCTGCGGCACCTCTTCGATCTGGAAACAGGCGCCCCCCAGGAGAATCTGGTGGAGCTCGATGAATTGGACGACCTTTCCTCCCCAGTCAAGGAAGGGGCTGCCGGGTGTAAGTAAGGCGCCCACAGCAGGACCACGAACATATAACCGGGTAAGGAACGGACGTTAACGGCATCCCTCCCCTCAAAGAAAAGGAGATAGAGACAGATGGCGCTGAAAGAGCTGAGAATAGGGACCCGCGCGAGCCAGCTCGCACTTTGGCAGGCTAACTGGGTTAAGTCCGAGCTGGAAAAACGCTACCCCGATATGACGGTGACCCTCACCAAGATCAAGACCATCGGCGACAAGATTCTCGACGTGCCCCTGGCCCAGGTCGGCGGCAAAGGCCTTTTCGTCAAGGAGATCGAGGAGGCGATGCTGCGCGGTGAGATCGATATCGCCGTCCACAGCATGAAGGACGTCCCGACCGAGTTCCCCGAAGGTCTCGGCCTTTACTGCATCACCGAGCGCGAAGATCCGCGCGACGCAGTCATCTCCCGCGGCGTAAAGTTCGCCGACCTCCCGCAGGGCGCCCGCATCGGCACCTCGGCGCTCCGTCGCCAGGCACAGCTGCTGAAGGTCCGCCCCGACCTGGAGATGGTTATCATCCGCGGAAACGTCGAGACCCGTATCAACAAACTCGAGACCGAGAACCTCGATGCCGTCATCCTCGCAGCCGCCGGTCTCAACCGTCTCGGCTTCGCGGACAGGGCCAGCGAGCTGCTGTCGACCGACCTCTCCCTGCCGGCGATCGGCCAGGGCGCCCTCGGCATCGAGTGCAACCTCGCCAATGAAGAGGTCAAGGAAACCATCGCCTTCTTCAACCATGCCGATACCAGCTACGCCGTCCGCGCCGAGCGCGCCCTCCTCTGGCGCTGCGAGGGTGGCTGCCAGGTGCCGATTGCGGCATTCGGCCAGGTCGCCGGAGGCGAGCTGACTCTGAACGGCTTCATCGCCTCGGTCGACGGCAAGGTCTCCGTCAAGGGAAGCGTCACCGGTCCCGCTGAAAACTGCGAGAAACTGGGCGTGCAGCTGGCCGAGCAGCTCCTGGCGGAAGGCGGCCACGCCATCCTGGCGGAGGTCTACCAGCGCGAAGTCTCACGCGAAAAAGAGATCCCGGTCTGATTGCAGAGCCGGCCGAGCCGCTCTGATTAGCTGCCCAAGCTTCTCTTCATCAGAGGAAACCTTGACGCGCATGAAGATAGGCAGTATGTGAAACTGTTTGTAACAAGGTAAAAGGCTAACGGATCTCCCTTAGCCTTTTGCCGTTTCTCCCGGAGCCGGTTATCAACCTCGGATGCGTCTTTCCGCCAGGAAAGCCGCAATCCCCCCCTCCCGATCAGGAAGATCGGGGGGCTGGCGTCCTTCAACCATATGCAATGACTCGGTGCACCTTATGACACTTCAGGTCGGGAAAAATGGATACGTCTACCTCATCGGCGCCGGCCCCGGCGATCCCGGGCTGATCACGGTGAAGGGGCGGGAGTGCCTGGCTAAGGCAGAGGTGGTCCTTTATGACTACCTCGCCAATGACGAGCTCCTCCGGTTGGCCCCGAAGGGGGCCGAGCTGATCTATGCCGGGAAGGTGGGGGGCGAGCACAACCGCGAACAGCGGCAGATCAACGAACTCCTGGTGGAAAAGGCGCTCTCGGGAAAGGTCGTGGCACGGCTGAAAGGGGGAGACTCCTTCATCTTCGGCCGCGGTGGCGAGGAGTGCGAGGCGCTCGTTGAAGCCGCAATCCCGTACGAGGTCGTACCCGGCATCACGGCCGGCGTCGGCGCTACCTGCTATGCCGGAATCCCTCTCACCCACCGCGGCGTCACCACCTCCGTTGCCTTCGTCACCGGGCATGAGAGCCCCGGCAAGGCCAGCTCGGAGATCGACTGGGAAGGGCTCTCGCTCGGAAGCGGCACGGTCGTCTTCTATATGGGAGTGAAGAACCTGCCGCAGATCGCGGAGAACCTGATGGCTCATGGCCGGGCGCCGGAGACCCCGGTGGCGCTGATCCGCTGGGGGACGAGGCCGGATCAGGAAGTCCTTACCGGCACCCTCGCCGACATCGCGGAAAAGGCGCGGCAGCTCGGATTCAGGGCTCCCGCCATAACCGTCGTCGGTGAAGTCGTGAACCTCAGGGAGACCCTGCGGTGGTTCGATAACAGGCCCCTCTTCGGAAGATCGGTCATGGTAACCAGGGGCGCAGATCAGGCCGGCGAGTTTTCTTCGAAGCTGGAGCGGCTTGGCGCCAGGGTCTACAGCTGCCCGACGATAGAGATCACCCCCCCCAAAAGCTACGCCGAACTTGACGAGGCTATCAAGGAGCTGGGGAGCTTCGACTGGGTTGTCTTCACCTCGTACAACGCCGTCAAGTACTTCTTCGCCAGGCTGAGCGAGCATGGCCTGGACACGCGCGCCCTCGGCGGCTGCCGCGTCTGCGCGGTCGGTCCCAAGACCGCTGCGGCGCTCGTCCCGTTCGGCGTCAAGGCCGATCTGGTCCCGGAAGACTACAAGGCGGAAGGGGTAGTCGCGGCTTTCGCCGGGATGAACAACGCCGGGAAGCGCGTCCTCTTTCCCTGTGGAGACCGGGCGCGGGACCTGATCCCGGAAGAGTTGAGAGGGATGGGGGCGCAGGTGGCGGCGCCGGTGGCCTACGCCAACGAGACTCCCGGTGAGATCCCGTCCGAGTCGCTGCAGGCGCTGGAAGAGGGCAAGATCGATTGCGTTACCTTCACCTCCTCATCGACGGTAAAGAACCTGGCGGCCATCCTCGGGGAGAACCACTTCCTGCACCTGATGGAAGGGGTCAGCGTGGCCTCCATCGGTCCGGTCACCTCCAAGACCTGCCGGGAGCTGGGGCTTGAGGTGCACATGGAGCCGGCGGAATACACCCTCGATGCGCTTTGTGCCGAATTGATTGCACATTTTGCAGCCGTTCAATGATATGTAGTCCATCCCGCAAGTTGGTGAAGAAATAGAATGACAGCTACATCACCCGCATAAACCAAAGGAGAGTGCGATGTTCTACCCAGTGTACAGAGCGAGACGAATCCGTGGCAAAGAGGTCTTCAGGAACATGGTCAGAGAGACTTCCCTTTCCACCAACGACCTCATATACCCGATGTTTTCCGCCTTCGGCAAAGGGATCAAGAAGGAGATCTCCTCGATGCCGGGCATCTATCAGCAGTCCATAGAGAACATCGTGGAGGAGGCCCAGGAGGCCTATGAGCTGGGCGTTCCGGCGGTCATCCTCTTCGGGATTCCCGAGCAGAAGGACGCCATGGGGAGCGACGCCTACTCCGACACCGGGATCATCCAGGAGACCATCAGGGCCCTCAAGAAGAGCGTGCCGAAGCTCGCGGTCATCACCGACGTCTGCATGTGCGAGTACACCGACCACGGCCACTGCGGGATCATCAAGAACGGCGACGTCGACAACGACGAAACCCTCGAGCTTCTGGCCAAGGAGGCCCTTTCCCACGCCCAGGCCGGTGCGGACATGGTGGCTCCTTCCGACATGATGGACGGCCGCGTTGCCGCCATCCGCGAGTCGCTGGACAACAACGGCTACAAGGACATCCCGGTCATGAGCTATGCGGTCAAGTATGCCTCCGGCTACTACGGTCCTTTCCGTGAGGCTGCAGAATCGACCCCGCAGTTCGGCGACCGCCGTTCGTACCAGATGGACCCGGCCAACAGGCTCGAGGCGATTCGCGAGGCGCGGATGGACGTCGAGGAGGGGGCCGATATCCTCATGGTCAAGCCGGGCCTCCCCTATCTCGACATCCTGCGCGAGGTGAGAAACGAGTTCAATCTGCCGACGGCCGTCTATAACGTCTCCGGCGAGTACAGCATGATCAAGGCCGCGGCGAACGCGGGCTGGATCGACGAGGACCGCGTGGTGATGGAAACCATGATGTCCTTCAAGAGGGCCGGCGCCGACCTGATCCTGACCTATCACTCGAAGGAAGTGGCGAAGCTCCTCAAAAAGGGATACGAAGCATCCTTCCTCGAGCGCTCCAGCTGCGGCTGCGGCTGCAAATGAAATAACAGGCAAAAAT
>NZ_JBXKJL010000052.1:0-2168 GCF_056994735.1 Geomonas sp. | reverse complement strand
CGTGCGCCGGGATAAACCGGCGAGGTGTAGTGGATGAAAGAGCCACACGATGAAGGGCTAGCGACCCGCGTCGACCCCGAGTCATGCGGTAGCCTTCCGCAAGGAGGAGCCGAAGCGTTGACAGGGGCACGTGCAGGCCGGGTATTGAGCCGCGAAAGAGTCGACCTTCGGGAAGCCGACGTCGTGGGACGTGGTGGAAGGCAATATCGCACGCATCGCTATCGCGAGATGCGGGCGGTTCCCGCGCGGTCACAGACCCCGGGCATGTACGGAAACACCTTGCTCGAGAACCGGGAGATCCGATGTTCGCCTGCGGCCGATGGAGCCGCAGGACGCGCCGGGAAAGTCTAAGGACCTACGCCGGCGATGCACGAGCATGGGAAGTCGGACAGTTCCATAGTACCGCAGAAGCCAGCGAACAAGACCGGGCAACCGGAGGCGGAGCAGGCGGAGGGAAGGGGACTGGCCAAGGGGAATCCGCGCCAGCAAAACGCGTCCCGGACGCAGCGCCGGAGCAGCGCGCCCAGTGCGCTGGAGTGGATACGCGAAGCGGCAGCAGAGGACCGGAACAAGCGGTTCACCGCGCTCCTGCACCACATCTATGACCTGAGGATGCTGCGCATGGCCTACTTCAGTTTGAAGCGGGAAGCGGCAGCAGGCGTGGACGGTGAGACGTGGCGGCACTACGGGGAGCGGCTGGAGGAGAACCTCCAGACGCTTTCCGACAGAGTCAGGCGGGGAGCGTACCGGGCCAAGCCGGTGCGTAGGGTGTACATACCCAAGCCCGACGGGCGGATGCGCCCGCTGGGAGTGACGGCGCTGGAGGACAAAATCCTGCAGCGCGCCACAGTGGAGGTACTCAACGCCATCTACGAGGCCGATTTTGTGGAATTCTCCTACGGGTTCCGGCCGGGGCGCAGCCAGCACCATGCGCTGGATGCGCTGTACGTCGGATTGCTGAGGGGAAAGGTGGACTGGGTGCTCGACCTGGACATCCGTGGATTTTTCGATTCCATCAAGCACGGATGGCTGGTGAAGTTCGTTGAGCATCGGATCGGGGACCGGCGCGTGGTGCGGCTCATCCAGAAATGGCTGAACGCGGACGTGCTGGAGCAGGGCCAGCGCCAGCGGATGGAGGAAGGTACGCCGCAGGGCGGCAGTGTGTCGCCGCTGCTGGCGAACATCTACCTGCATTACGCGATGGACCTGTGGGTGCGGAGGTGGGGGCGCAAGCAGGCCGCCGGCGCCATGGTGGTCGTGCGTTATGCCGACGACGTGGTGCTGGGATTCCAGCGCAAGGCGGACGCCGAGCGGATGTATAAGGAGCTGGGCGAACGCATGGGTAAGTTCGGGTTGGAGTTGCACCCGGACAAGACCCGGCTGCTGGAGTTTGGTCGGTTTGCGGACGACAACCGCAAGCGTCGTGGTCAGGGCAAACCTGAAACGTTCAACTTCCTGGGGCTTACGCACATCTGCGGCAAGACCAGAGCGGGGCGGTTCACGGTGCTCAGACAGACTATACGCAAGCGGTTGCAGGCCAAGCTGGGCGAGGTGAAAGCCGAGCTCAGGCGGCGCCTGCACGACCGTATCCCGGCGGTGGGCAAATGGCTGCGCGCGGTGGTTGAGGGGCACTTCCGCTACTACGGAGTCCCCACCAACTACGCGGCGCTCGCGCTGTTCCGCTCGCAAGTGGAGCGGATGTGGCGGCGAACGCTGTCGCGGCGCAGTCAGCAGCCGGTGTGCTGGGAACGGGCCCGCCGCATCTTCCAGCGCTGGTTACCCAAGCCCCGTATCTACCATCCCTATCCGCTGCGCCGCCTGGGCGTCATTACCTGAGGCAAGCGCCGGATGCGGTAATTCCGCTCGTCCGGATCCGTGGAGGGGGTCACGGGCAACCGTGATCCCTACTCCGACTGCCTGTTCCACTAATACTACCCAGAATTATTTGAAATTTTTTTAAGCTGAGTAACTCCGTCTGCGCGCCCGTTTTCCGTAGCGCCGGCCTCCGTGCCGGCTCTTTTTCTGAACTGCTCTTTCTCTCTCCCCTCCCATTTTTCGATCGGAGAGGGCGAGGGAGCGGCTGCCTCATTCCACCAAAGCCACGGCCGAACAGCAGAGTGCCTCCCAGGCCCAGGCAACATCGTGGCCGAATGCGCAGCACTGATCGG
>NZ_JBXKJL010000051.1:0-2141 GCF_056994735.1 Geomonas sp. | reverse complement strand
TGCCTGGACTGGAGCAGATTGGCCCTCGCCGCAGTGACCGCCACATCGAGCACGTTTCCGGCGCTCACCCCCTCCTCAGACTCGCGCAGGTTTTCCTGCGCAGCGGTGAGCAAGGCATCGGCGGCATCTTTCTCCTTGTAAGCAACCAGCAACGCGTAATAGAGCTGATGTGCCGCAAAAACCGTTTCGTCTTCAGACCTTTTCAATTCCGCTTCCGCAATGCCGCGGTCTGCCCGGGCAATCTGATTGGCTTCACGGATTTTGAGAAGCTGAGTCGTCGGCTGCGCAAGGGTTGTTTCGCTGAGGAAGAAAGGATTGGAGCCCTGATTAATTTTTGAATCTTGAGTTGGAAAGGGACCAACACCTGGCACGTTTCCCAGACTGCCGGCCGGCACGTTTACAAAATTTGTGTCCGACAGGCCGACAAACTTCGAACTGTTCGAAAGCTGCGGGAAATATTGGGACCGCGCCGACACGATCTTCTGATCATTCTCCTCCACCTTTGTCCTGGCGATTTTGAGCACCGAGTTCTGCTTTAGCGCAAGTTCGACCGCCTGCGGCAGCGTCAGGGAATATTTCACAGGCTCTGCGGAGGCCTCTCCCCCTCCCGCAAGAAGAACACCTGTAGCGATCACAACGGCGACAGCCCCCGGCCTTAACGAGCGGGATTTTACTACAGCGAAGAGGACGGGAATGACCAGAAGCGTGAAGAACATCGAGAACACGAGGCCGAATGACATAACGCTCGCGAGCGGGCTCCAGAGGCTCGACCCGGAGAGAATCATCGGCACCATCCCGATGGCGGCAGACATCGAGGTGAGAAAGATAGGCCGCAGCCGTCGCGCCCCTGCGTCCCGTGCAGCCTGCTCCAGGCTCTCTCCTTCTGCGACTCTCTCGTTGCAGTAACCGACCAGGATGATGCCGTTTCTGACGACAATGCCGCACAGGCTGATGAGCCCCATGAAAGAGGTGAAACCGAACGGATTGCGGGTGATGACGAGACCGAGCATCGCCCCAAGAAGGGTGAGCGGGATCGAGGCCATCACCACGAGAGGCTCCGAGATGGTCCTGAATTGCACGAGCAGGACCAGGAATATCACCACCAGGCTAATGGCAAGAGCAACGACCATCTGTGGGAATGTCTCGTCCTGGTTATCCTTTTCGCCGCCGTAGAAGATACGGTAGCCCGCAGGCAACTCCAGGGCCTTAATCTGCGGCATAGCTTGTTTCAGAATTTCCGAGGCGTAGTTCCCCGACTTCACAAACGCACGGATTGTCAAGGTGCGCACGCCGTTTCTGCGGACTATCCTGCTCGTCTGCCACTCCGGCGCCAACGAAGCAATCGCCCGGAGCGGGACTTTGGCACGGGTCAGCTCCGACTCGACATAGGTATTTCCGATGTCCGCAAACTGAGAGCGCGAAGACGGGTCGAGTCGCAGCTTGATCGTGACGGCGCGGTCTCCTTCCCAGAAGGTATCGACCGCAGCACCGTCGAATGCACCGTAGAGGGTTTGCGACACCGACGCGTCCGTTATGCCGAGACGGTTTGCCAGCTCGTCGTTGACTTTTAGGTCCACCCTGTATGAATCATTGTAGTAGTCCCTGTACACGAGCTGGGAAAACGATACGCTCTCCAGGATCCCCTGTACCTTTTCGCCCAGCCGCTTCAGTTCGTCGACGTCGTCACCTGCGATCCGCACTTCGATCGGCGCCTCCATCTGGGAGCCCTGCTGGAGTTCCTTTACGATCACCATGGCCTCAGGCGCCAGTGCAGCCAGCACCGGGCGCAGCTCCTTTACCAGCCGGGTTGTGTCCTTGACCGAGGCGGTATTAACGATGAACTGGCCGTAAGCGCCGTCAGGTTGCTGCGGATTGACGTTGTAGTAGAATCTTGGGGCGCTTTGGCCGACAAAGGTGGCGAAGTGGCTGACTCCTTTACTGGAGCTCAGGGCTTTTTCGATCCGGCCCATGACTGCGTCGGTCGCTTCGATCCGCGTCCCCTGAGGCATCCAGACATCGATCACGAACTGGTTGCGCTCGGCCGAGGGGAAGAACTGCGTCGGCACGAATGCAAAGAGCATGACCCCGAAGACGACCGCGCCGCCCGCGAGGGCGAAGGCAAGCCACTTTCTTTTCATGAA
>NZ_JBXKJL010000050.1:0-11122 GCF_056994735.1 Geomonas sp. | reverse complement strand
CCTGCTTAATTACAACTCACTAGTAGTGCTGACGCATTTCAAGGGGCACGCCAGTGGCGGCTACGGCGGGTCGCTGAAGAATATCGCCATAGGCTGTGCAGACGGGACCATAGGCAAGAAAATGATTCATATGGCTATGCGGGGTCAGAGCTCGACAACGGAAAGCAGCGAGAGGTTCCACGAGAAAGTTCTTCCTCATCGTTCGCTGTTCGGGCTGCCGAGCCTGGCCCACCCAGGAAGGAGACTTGTTTCGGTACCTCGTTCGACGACGATTCTGTCTGGTCCAGATCAAGCTCTGACCCCTAAGTGCAGACCTAAGTCGGTGTGCGATAGATGAGCCTGCCGGTCTCATCACAGAACCCGAGAGCCAGTAGGCGTTCATCCTGGATGGTCCGCAGCAGCAGGGCGTCGATCTTCGCCTTGTCCCTCAGCCTGAGAAGTTCGGCCAGGGGATCGTTCAGTGTATTGGCTATCAGGCGGGAGCGTATATCCATGTCCTTGACGAACCAGTGCTGGGTGAGTTTGTCCACCAACGGCACCACCGCATAGGCGAGCAGCGCCAATGAGACGGCCAGGGGCATGATAAAGCGCAGTGACAGACGAATGGAACGGGTGGTCAGCTTCAACAGCGCACCTCCTCCTGAAAGCCAAACCCCTTTTTCTCGCCGTTATTCCCTCGAGTGCTCTTTAACCATGCAGAGGCTGCGGGGTGAGGTGCTCTGCTCCCAGGATCCGCACCATATGCTGCATCCCTTCCACGACTACGGCAAACTGCTCGTCCGGCAGAGCTTCGAGCCCATTGAGCAGCATGACTTGGGCTACCTTAGGGGCTTTGGCGACTACTTCCTGCCCCTTGTCGGTTAGAGCTACATCGACCGCCCTGCGGTCTTCATTGGAACGGGTTCTGCTCGCTAGCCCTTTAGCTTCAAGACGATCTAGAATTCCCACCACTGTTGCCGGGCGTAGGTACATCTGGCGAGCCAATTCGGAAACACGCATCGGAGCGGCATTGGCAAGGATCTGCAGCGCCCAGAGTTGCGGACCAGTTAATTCCGTCTCTTTTTCAGCGTTTCGTGAGTATTCATTTATTGCCTGAAATATTCGCCGTAGGTTGTCAATGACCTCCGGAATTTCTTCTGCCTTTTTTCGCATACCTGCTCCTGGATTTGTCTTGACAAACTAGTTAGTGTTACTGATAATTCGTATTGCAAACTATAATGCGTTCTCATCAGCTCGTCAAGTTTTGATAGCACAGCTCATGACGTTTTATCAGTCCAAGGAGGCAACAATGAAGAAGCATGGGGTGGGTATATTTCTGTTCCTGGTTTGCGTCACGTTCGGTGCAAACGGTTGCGCGAAGCATGAGATGGTCAAGGCAGAGGAGCCATTAGCGCCCTCAACTGCTGTAACCAAGCCGCCTGTAAAGTCGGAGGCTGCACCGGTGAAACCTGCTACATCTGCCCCTGTCAAAGTTGAGCCAGCCCCGGTTAAAGTTGAGCCCGTGCAGCCTGTTACTCCGCCCCCCATTGAGCCGGTTTCGCATGCAGGGGAGCTCAAGGCTTCCCTGGATAAAATCTACTTTGACTTCGATTCGTCTACTCTATCCAAGGAAGCCCGAGGCCGGCTCACAAAAGACGCTGACCTCATGAAGAAAGACCCCGACGTCAGGGTCCAGATAGAAGGGCATTGTGACGAGCGCGGCTCGGACGAATATAACCTCGCCTTGGGTGAAAAACGCGCCATGGCTGCCAAGAACTACTTGACGGCGCTCGGTATACCGGCTGACCGTCTTAGCGTGATTAGCTATGGCAAGGAGAAGCCTGCCGACCCGGGTCACAATGCCGCTGCTTGGGCTAAAAACCGGCGTGACGAGTTCGTGGTCCCGAATAAGTAATCTCCTGCGGATGACGCAGGTATTTCGCGTGTAGTTTTGGAATCTATTTCATGAAATTGCGCCACAAAACCTATCTCCAGATCACCATTTGGACCGCGGCTGCTCTCGTTGGAGGCGCCGCGGTTCTTTTTGCGCGTCTCATATCGTTCGCTCAGGGGGTGTATTTCTCGGTTGTTCATCTGCACCCATACCTCGTCACTATCGCGACACCCCTGCTGTTTGTGGCCGCCACACTTATTGTGGAGAGATTCGGGCCGGAAGCACGCGGTAGCGGAATCCCGCAGGTTCTTGAAGCTATCGATCATGCGCTTGACAGCGAGGTTGTCGAGCCGCCCTGGCGAAGCGCTCTCATTTCCCTAAGAACAGCGGTTGTGAAAGTCATCTCAAGCACCATCGGGATCCTAGCTGGTGCATCTATTGGACGAGAAGGACCCACCGTCCAGATCGCTGCTTCCGTTTTTGCCTGGTTCGGGAGAATCACCCGGAAGATTGTTCCGCAGGCTGATTTTCAGTCGTTCTTGACGGCGGGGGCCGCGGCCGGAGTAGCGGCGGCCTTTAATGCCCCACTAGCCGGAATTACCTTCGCCATAGAAGAAGTGACCGAGGGGATACTCGGACAATTCCGCGAGATGATAATGCTTGCGGTCATTCTTTCGGGTATCGCCGCCATGGCGCTAGCAGGAAATTACCTATACTTTGGCCATCCCAGCGTTTCAAGCCCCACAATCAGCCTCGTACCGGAAACCCTGATCCTCAGCCTCGTCG
The DNA here is from genome assembly GCF_056994735.1 of Geomonas sp. Lineage (NCBI taxonomy): Bacteria > Pseudomonadati > Thermodesulfobacteriota > Desulfuromonadia > Geobacterales > Geobacteraceae > Geomonas > Geomonas sp. Next base: position 8,463 of record NZ_JBXKJL010000050.1, on the reverse strand, counting down.
GAGGTTTGTTGGGCGGCTTCTTCGCGCGAATTCTGACAACCCCGAAACTGGTGAATCTTCCGCCCCAGCCCTGGAAGAAGGCCCTTTATTGTGGGATCCTCTGCGCCGCCGTAGGCTTCTTTAGCGGAGGAACAACAGCAGGGTCGGGTTACGAGATTACTCGTTCCTTTCTGGAAAGTTCTTCTATTGATAACTGGCCCTTATTTTTTGCATTGGAGAAGTTTTTTACGACAGTATTGTCTTATCTGTCAGGAATGGCCGGGGGGATTTTTTCCCCATGCTTGTCGATTGGGGCCGGCCTCGGTTTCAGTGTCGCAAAACTTTGCCATTTTGCTAATTTCAAGATCTGTGCACTGCTTGGCATGGTTGCGTTCTTTTCAGGCGTGGTTCAAGCGCCACTCACAGCAGTGATTATCGTAATGGAGATGACCGACGAACATGTCCTCATCATTCCGTTCATGGTTGCGGCATTCATTGCCAGGCGGATCGGGAAGGTGTTCATGCCCGTTCCGCTGTACCGGTTCCTTGCGGATAAGAATCGGAAAGGGTGAGCGGCAGTGGGAACCGGTGCACGGATACTGACCGAAGCCGGAGCGGGTTGCTGTGAGTGCATATGAAAAGTAAGCGCCTGCTGTTGTTTATGGCCATGTTGCTGGCAGGTTGCGGCGCCAAGCCTGCATCGTTGATCGAGAAACTGGCGGGAAATAAGGCCGGAAGTTGCCGCGCAGCCATCAAAATCGCGCCGGCGCCCTTCGATGATGGCCAGCACCTTTAAGCTCTCCTCTTCGCCTTGTCACGTCCTCCTACTATACCTTAGCCCAAGCCTGCTCATCCGCCCTCTCAGGGTATTCGGGTTGATGCCGAGGAGCTCGGCCGCACCTCCCGGCCCATGTATCTTCCCTTTCGTCATTTTGAGAATGTTGCTGATGTGCGCGGCCATAGCTTCATCAAGATTTATAGGACCACCAACTTTACTTTCAATGACGTGCTGCGTCCGCCTTCTGGGGGTCCGCCTTCTGAGGGTCTGGTCTGGACCTTGCCCTGTTCCGTTGTCCAGACCAGACACCCTAAGCTACTAAGCTAAGACCCCCTAAGCTAGACTCCAGCTTCAAAACTGTCATTCCCGAAGCGATTCTGATCGGGAATCCAGCTCCTAAACGACGTGAAATCTGGATCCCCGATAAGGGCATTCGGGGATGACAATCTCATAGCGGAAGTGACTAAATAAGATAACCTCTGAGCTGTGAGTGCACTCCTTCAGCAGTCTTACCCATTGCAGTCAAAAAAGTGAAAACACCAATTAAAATCTTTTGACATAACTCCTCCCTTGCCTTAATCTAACTCCCCACCAATAGCCATCCCTAGTACCGCTGTTCCTAAATTGGATAACTCATCTTTACTAAACTGAGCAAGCTTTTGCCCTCGCTGCCATTGACGCGATCACCGACTCCACTGCGTCCAGAGGTTTGGTGGCTTCCGGGGCCAAGGATTGACTCCTGCCGGAGGGGAAGCTGATGATACGCCAGCTTATCAGATCCACGCTCTTGTCCCTTGTCATCCTCCTTGTCTGCGCCGGCCTTTGCCAGGCCGACCAGCAAACCGCCTCGGCATCCGGTCTCAAAGCGGGCTGGAGCGTTGGCTTCGCCAACCTGAGCGGCGCCGCACGCAAGACCGCCGCAGGGAAATACCGGGACGCGGAGGTGCTGGTCAAATTCAAGGCCAGCGCGTCCCGGCTGACGAAGGACAGGCTCCACAAGCTTCGCGGCGCCCAGAAGGTCAAGGAGTTCAAGTCGCTGCGCCTGGAGTTGGTCGGGCTCAAGAAGGGGATGGGCGTCGACGAGGGAATCAGCAGCTACCAGGCCGATCCCGAGGTGGAATACGCCGAGCCCAACTACATCCTCCACGCCGCTGCGACGCCGAACGATCCGCTCTTCCCGCAGCTCTGGGGCCTGGACAAGATCAACGCCCCGCAGGCCTGGGACAGCGCGAGCGGCAATTCCAACGTGGTGGTCGCCGTTCTGGACAGCGGCATAGACTACAACCATCCCGACCTGGCGCCGAACATGTGGGTCAGGCCGGCGGCGATCCCGGTCGACTACACGGACGAGGACGGCACCGTCTACCGCGACGTGACCCACGGCATAAACACCTACGCCGTGAGCGGCGATCCCATGGACCGCCACGGTCACGGCACCCATGTGGCGGGCACCATCGGGGCGGCGGGTAACAACGGCGCCGGGGTTGCCGGGGTCAACTGGAACGTGAGCCTTATGGCCTGCAAGTTCCTGGACGACGGAGGGTACGGCTCCACCAGCGGGGCCGTGGAGTGCCTCGAGTACGTCAAGCGGATGAAAGAGGCCGGCGTCAACATCGTCGCCACCAACAACAGCTACACCGGCCCAGGCGGCCAGGCGCTCTACGACGCCATCAACGCCCAGCGGGACATCCTCTTCGTGGCCGCGGCCGGCAACGACTCCCTCAACAACGACTACTACCACACCGATCTCTACCCGGCGGGGTACAACCTTCCCAACGTCGTCTCGGTGGCCGCGACCGCCAACGACGACAGCCTGGCCTTCTTCTCCAACTACGGCAAGCACTCGGTCCACATCGCCGCGCCGGGGATGGGGATCGTCAGCACCGTTTCGGCCCAGAATTCCTACTTCGTCACCGACGGCTACGGCTCCCTCGACGGTACCTCCATGGCGGCCCCGCATGTCACCGGTCTGGCCGCGCTCCTCAAGGGGGCGGATGGCAGCAGGGAGTGGAGCACGATCAGGAACCTGATCCTGGCCGGGGGCGACAGCGTCAGCGGGCTTTCCGGGAGCACCATCACCGGGAGGAGGATCAACGCCTACGGCTCGCTGAGCTGCGACAACCGCCCCCTCTTCGCCGTCCTGAGCCCCCTGCAGAATCTCACGGTCGGCGTCCCGGTCCCGCTTGAGGTCCTCAGCATCAACTGCGGGACCCCGGCCGGGGCGGTGACGGTGACCACCTCCACCGGGCAGACCATCGAACTGAAGGACGACGGCCTCGCCGGGGACCAGGCCGCGGGCGACGGGATCTTCTTCGCGAGCTTCACTCCCACCCAGGCGAGCGAGCGCTTCGCCTTCTCGTCTCCTGCGGGGAGCGGCACGGTGGTAGCCCCGCCGGTAGCGGTGACGACCTCCATCCTCCCCGACGGCTCCACCATGAGCGCCTACAGCCAGGCCCTCACGGCATCGGGAGGATTGCCCCCCTACAGCTGGAGCCTCGCCTCCGGGAGCCTCCCACCCGGCCTGACCCTCGACCCCACCGGGATCATCAAGGGGCAGCCCACGGCGATGTCGTACCAGCCGTACAACTTCAACGTGCAGGTGACCGACTCCTGGAACAGCACCGCCAGCAAGGCGCTTTCCATCGTGGTCCACAATGACCTCTCCGTCGAGCAGTGGCGCAAGTCCTATGACAGCGGCGGAAGCGACGAGGTGAAGGCCGCGGCGGTCGACAGCGAGGGGAACATCTACGTCGTCGGCTCCCCCCTCATCATAAAGTACGACCCCTTGGGCAACGAGCTCTGGAATCTCTCCTTCGGGGGAGTACCTGAAGGGGCGGTTGTGGACGGCGCCGACAACCTGGTCGTGGCGGGGGCGGGGACGGTGAGGAAGTACACCCCCACCGGCGAGGTCGTCTGGAGCGCCCCCTTCGCTGGCGCGGCCCATGCGGTAGCGGCGAGCGGCACCGGCGTCGTGGTCGCGGGGACCTTCAACGACGGCTCGATGGATCTCTTCCGCACTACCAGCTTCGACGCCTCGGGAAATCCGCTCTGGACCGCCACCGAGAGCTCGACCCTCCCCATGACCGCACGCGGCACCGCCGTCGACGGCAGCGGCAACGTCTATGTCACCGGCTACCTGACCAACCCCGACCCCTACGGCCTCGGCCCCGAATACTACGACTACACGGTGAAGTACGACGCGAGCGGCACCAGGCTGTGGGGGAAGAGACTGGAGATCTACGGCACCCACCTGCGCGTGCAGGCCATCGCGCTGGACGCCGCCGGCAACTTCTACCTCGCCGGTGACTCGACCTTCTACGGCTTCAGCGGGGGGACCTCGGGGACGTCGGACTATATCGCCATCAAGGGTAGCCCCTCCGGCTCGATGATCTGGGAGAGGACCTACGACCGCGGCTACACCGCCAACGACTACGCCACCTCCGTCGCGGTCGACGTGATGGGGAACGTCTACCTGGCCGGCTACTCGGCCAACGGTCCGGTCAACAACCCGGCGGCCAACTACGACTACCTGCTGGTCAAGTACGACACCGACGGGAACCAGAAGTGGACCAGGTTCGAGGACGCGGGGCGCAACGACTACGCCACCGCGCTGGCGCTCGACGGCAACGGCAACATCTACCTCTCCGGCAGAAGCCACAACGGGAGCAACTACGACTACCTCACGGTGAAGTACCGCGAGATCTACAAGCTGAAGATCGTCAGCTGGTACCTCCCCGACGGCGCAGCCGGGACCCCCTACAGTCAGGCGTTGACCGGGACCGACGGGATGATCCCGTACCACTGGGCCGTCACCTCGGGAAGCCTCCCTCCGGGGCTCTCCCTCGACGCCGCTTCGGGCGTGATCTCCGGGACCCCGACAGCCGGAGGGGCCTTCACCTTCAACGTCGAGCTCAGCAATCCCAAGTCCCTATCAGATACCAGGAGCTTCACCCTCTCGGTGAGCGCCACCCCGGTAATCACCACCTCCTCGCTCCCGGTGGCGCCGTTCTGGAATCCCTACAGCCAGACCCTGGCCGTCGCCAACGACATTCCCCCGTACACCTTCAGCGTCGTTTCCGGGGCGCTCCCGGGAGGGCTCACCCTCGCCGCCGACAGCGGGGTGATCTCCGGGACCCCGACCGCCGCCGGGACCTTCGACTTCACCGTCAAGGTCGCCGACAGCAAGGGGAACTGGGCCACCAAGCCCCTCTCCATCACGGTAATCCTCGGGATCTCCACCGGGAGCCTTTCCCGGGGCGTGGTCAGCGTGCCGTACAGCCAGGCTCTGAGCGGGGGAGGGGGGAGCCAGCCCTACCGCTGGAGTCTCGCCTCCGGGACGCTCCCGCCGGGGCTGTCGCTCGATCAGGGAACCGGCATCATCTCCGGCACCCCGACCACGGCCGGGAGCTTTCCCTTCACCGTGAAAGCGATCGATGCCGTGAACGCCGAGGCGACGCGCGAGCTCACCCTGGAGGTGCTCCAGTATCTTCCGATCATCACCACCCCGGGACTCCCCTCCGGTCCGGTCGGTGTCGCCTACAGCCAGACCCTCACGGCGCCGGGGGGATTGCTTCCGTACACCTGGGGGATCGTCTCGGGCGCGCTCCCTGCCGGGCTTAACCTGGGAGCCTCCTCCGGGACCATTTCCGGGACTCCCATCGCCACGGGGAGCTTCACCTTCACGGTCCAGGTCAGCGACTCCCTCGGCAACAGCTCCACCCGCGAGTTCACCCTCCAGGTCACCAGCATCGGCATCGGCACCTCCTCGCTTCCGGCGGGCTTCCTCGGCGCGAGCTACCGCCAGCCCCTCGCCACGGTCGGAGGAAAGGCGCCTTACCAGTGGTCGATCGATTCCGGCAGCCTCCCCGGAGGGCTCACACTCGACCCGGCAACCGGCGTGCTATCGGGGGCACCGACGGCGGCGGGAAGCTTCACCTTCACCGTGCGCCTGACCGACGCCTTCGCCCTGACTGCCACCAGGTCGTTGACGATGCAGAGCTTCGCGGCCTCCGGTCTCTACAATAGCGGAGGAACGGACGACGCCCGCGGAATAGCCGTGGCCGCGGACGGCAGCTACTACGTGGCCGGCTCCGGCAGCGTGGTCAAGTACGACTCCACCGGCGCGCTCCTCTGGAGCAAGCCCTTCGCAGGCTCGGCCCAGGGAGCTGCGCTCGATCCGGACGGAAACCTGGTGGTCGCCGGCAACGGGGCCAACTACTCACTCCTCACCGTCAAGTACGACCCGTCAGGGACCGTCCTGTGGAGCAGCAGCTACAAGGACGGCGGCCAGGATTACGCCCACGGCGTGGCGGTCGACGCCTCCGGCAGCGTGGTGGTGGTCGGATCGAGCTACTACGTGAGCCACTATCTCGCAGTCAAGTACCTCTCCAACGGCGTCCAGCTCTGGGCGAAAAGCTTCGACGCCGGTCAGCCGAGCGGGGCCAGCAAGGTCCTCTACGGCGTGGCGGTGGACGGCAGCGGATCGATCTTCGTCACCGGATCGACCGACCAGTACAGCAGCGCCGACGGCTCGATCACCATGAAGCTCGACGTCTGGGGCAATATCGTCTGGAGCGCCGGCACCTACCGGGCCATCCAGCCTCAGGCGATCGCCGTCGACGGCTCCGGGAACGTCTTCGTTGCCGGATACGTCTGGGGAACCCCTCATTTCTCCACCTACAAGTACGATGGCTCCGGTAGCCTCGTCTGGTCCCGAAATTACTCCCGCTCGCCCTACGACTACGCCTACGGAGTAACCGCCGACAGCGCGGGCAACGCCTACGTCACCGGCTTGTCGACCACGGGGGCCACCAACGGGGGCGATGTCCGCACCGTCAAGTACGACGCCTCCGGGACGGTGGTCTGGTCGAAGAGCTACGGGATCACAGGCCACAACGATGTGGGCCGGGCCATCGCGCTCGACAGGAGCGGGAGCGCTGTCTATGTCGCCGGCATAACCTCCACCCTCAGTAACGGCTCCGACGGCGATTTCCTCACCGTGCGTTACTCGCTTCCGACCATAACCACCGGTACCCTTGCCAGCGGCGGGGTGGGGGCCGGCTATGCGGACGGCGTCAGCGGTGCGGGCGGGACCGCCCCCTACAGCTGGAGCGTCTCCGCCGGGACCCTTCCCCCGGGGCTCACCCTTGCCGCCGCGACCGGGGCCATATCCGGGACTCCGACAGCGGTCGGGAACTTCGCCTTCACCCTTGAGCTGAGAGACGGCGACGGGAACAAGGTGAGCCGGGCCTACACGGTGAGGATCAGCGACGGGCAGCCGCCGGCGGCCGACTTCGCCAACTCCGGCACCATGGCCTCCTTCTACGTCCAGTTCACGGACAATTCCGTCAACGCCCCCACCTCCTGGCTCTGGACCTTCGGCGACGGGGCCACCAGCGCCGAGAGAAACCCCATCCACAGGTACCTCGCTCCCGGTCTCTTCACCGCCAGCCTCACCGCCAGCAACCAGGCGGGCTCCAGCAAGGTCACGAGGCTCATCACCGTGGCCGAGAGCTGCGGCAGCCTCCCGGTCAGGATCGGCCTGGGCACCCCGTCCTACTTCCCTGACCTCCTGGCCGCCCTGGCCGGCGCCTCCGACAGCGACGCCCTGCAGCTGCAGAGGGTCGACCTGGCGGGGGGGCTGGTGCTCGACAGGGACATCCGACTCACCCTGAAGGGGGGCTATGACTGCGGCTACAGCGACAACCAGGGTGTGACCGCGATCATCGGGAAGCTCGCGGTCCGTAACGGCAGCGTTAAAGTGGAGAACCTGCGCTTCAAATGAGATAACCGATAAAGAGCAGGACCGGCTGGACCGGCAGGGATGGGGCCTCTTACATGGCTTCATCCCTGTTTTTGTTGGGACTTTTAGCGTGAAAGAAACAACGCCGGGGCTTGCTAAGAAAAATCAGTTTGTTAGGCTTTAATTCTTCATTGGCATTGCTGCGGCGGGTATAGGAAAAGCAGGTGCACGCGGATACCATCGGATAGAATCCGATTAAAATCTGATGAAGCCGTTAACCGGGTTTTAGATCAGACGTTTATCCGATTTCATCCGAAGTTATCCGCGAGAGACAAGGAATTTCTCCTGCCGGTGACCCATTGAACGGTGCGGTTGATTCGCGAAAAAGAGAGAGGGAGGGGAGAAAAATGAAGCTCGCCAGGTTGATCGCATGGTCGTTGCTGCTGACGCTTTTATCCGTCTCATCGGCCTTAGCCTCCCGTTTCATCGACCACGGAGACCAGACCGTCACCGATACCAGGACGGGGCTCATGTGGACCAGGAACGCCGACCTTCCCGCAGTACCGATGGGGGTGGGGTGGCAGGAGGGGCTCGATTACGTGGCGGCCATGAACAGCGCCAACGGCGGGGCTGGGACGTTCGGGCACAACGACTGGCGGCTGCCGGCCTTGAGCGAGCTGCAGTCCCTGGTGGATACCTCCAGGGTCGCGCCGGCTCTCCCCACCGGGCATCCCTTCCTCGACGTGGTACTCGACGAGTACTGGTCCTCCACGGTTAACCCGAACAAGTACGCCTACGTCTTCGGCGTGGAGATGTACAGCGGCGTCACCTACTCAGGCCATGACTACAACTTCGGTTATGTCTGGCCGGTGCGGGGGCAGATCAACACCGCAGCCGTTCTCACCCTTTCCCCGGCGAGCAAGGATTTCGGCACCGTCCTCCCCGGCACCTCCGCCACCCAGCC
>NZ_JBXKJL010000049.1:0-2663 GCF_056994735.1 Geomonas sp. | reverse complement strand
AGTCTACTTCGTCGACGCCGCCCACTTCGTCTTCGCCCCGTTTCTGGGCTTCTTGTGGTGCGCGGTCCGGTTGTTCGTGCGGGCGGCCTCGGGCCGCAAGCGGTACAACGTCCTGGGGGCGCTGGACGCGGTGACGCACCGGTTGATCCGGGTGACGAACCACGATTACATCAACGCCGAGTCGGTCTGTGCCCTGCTGCAGGCCGTCGCCGCAGCCAGCGTGGGCTTGCCGATCACATTGGTGCTGGACAACGCCCGGTATCAAAAGTGCGCCGTAGTGCAAACGCTGGCGAAGTCGTTGAAGATCGAGTTGCTGTACCTGCCGGGTTACTCACCCAACCTGAACCTGATCGAGCGGCTCTGGCGGTTCCTGCGCACGGAGTCGTTGGACTCGACGTACTACGAGGATTTCGGGCAATTCACCACCGCCATCGACCGGTGTCTGGACGACCTGCCAACGGTCCACAAGGGCGAGATGGAGACGCTGCTGACGCACAGGTTCCAGACATTTGGAAATGTGCCACTATTGGCCGCGTAGAGTATAACGCGGCGAAGCCGCAACCAAAGAGGATGATCAAAACCAGCGTTCTCCCGCCAGAATGGGTTTGGAACGAGCCCCAACCTGGAGGAGAACGCCGTGAAGACGCTGTCGCGCTTCGTCACCAAGTTTATCAGCCTGATCGTCGCCGTGCTTTCTTGCTTCGATCGGGTGATCTTCAAGGGTTATCTGCCCATCACCAATGGACCGGCTCTCGAGGGGTTCGTTGATTATGTTCTCAAGATCCGACGCAAAGACTTCATGAACTTCGCTGAGGAACAGTCCCAGACCCTGGTCGATTTCGCCAAGCGCCTGGTCCAAGAGGTCGGTGCCGAGTACCACTATCTCCAAGGTGCTTGCCGCAAAGACAAGCTCGTCGCCAAGCTGTTGCGGCAGCGACCGATCAACGACGGCCTGATCTGCGTCCTCTGCTGCATGGAATGCTGCCCGAGCTTCAGGCTGGTCCAGGCCAAGGACCGGCCTCGCCTGATCAACGCACGCCGAGTGCAGCGCGTGCTTTACTTCTACTTTCTTGACCCCGACTTGGGCCTGATCTATGTCCGATTGACGACCTGGTTCCCGTTCACCGTCCAGATCTACCTCAACGGCCACTCGTGGCTGGAAAGGCAGATGCTCAAGCGAAGACTGGGGTTCAATCTCCAAGACAACGCCTTCACGGCCCTCGACGATCCCAAGGCCGCTCAGGAACTGGCCGATTCGTTCGTCGATCAAAACTGGCGCAAGATCCTCAACCGCCTGGCGCGGCAGGTCAATCCTCTGATGAAGCAGCCGTGGTTTCGCGGCCTCAGCTATTACTGGGTTATCGACCAAGCGGAATTTTCCACCGATCTGGTCTTCACCAGCCGTGAGGCGCTGGCCGGTCTCTACCCGCGGTTGCTGGACCATGCCGCAGTGAACTTCTCGGCCCGGGACATCCTGACATTCCTGGGCCGACGGTTTCATCCCCGGTTCGACGGCGAAGTCCTCACTGATTGCCAGAAGGGACGCTGGCCCGGTGCCAGGATCAAACATCGGATGAAGAACAACTGGCTGAAGATGTACGACAAATTCGCCCTGGTCCTGCGGATCGAGACGGTTATCAACAATCCGCGGGAGTTCCGAGTGCGGCGATTGCGAACCCGTGAGGGCCGCCGCGAGATGGTCTGGTGCCCGATGAATAAAGGGGTGATCAACCTGTACCGCTACCGCGAAGTGTCGCTGGCTGCCAACCAGCGCTACCTGGAGGCTCTCTCGGTGGTCGACGATCCGGCGCCGGCCTATCGTCAGATCGAGGAACTCACCAAGCCAGTGGTGGTCGCCGGCCGCAGTCATACGGGGTTCAATCCGGCCGTTGGTGCCGACGTGAAGCTGTTCGGTGCGGTGCTGGATGGCAACCACCTGGTACGTGGATTCCACAACGCCGACATCCGGGAGGCGCTCTACGGATTGACCGAGGATGCCGCTGAACGTCGCCGCCAGAGCCACGCGGTGGGTCGAATGCTGAAGCGTTTGCACGTGCGCGGGTTGATCGTGAAAGTGCCGCACAGCCGGCGATGGCACGTCAGCCAAAAAGGCCACCAATTGCTCGGGGCGGTCGTGCGGCTGTATCACTATGGGCTTCCAACATCTGTCGCTCGCGCGGCTTGATCAATCGAAAAACATGCGCGCAGGGCGCAGAGGAGGTACGGAGGTAGAATCTAAGAAGCTGTTTCAGAACCCTCGGCAGTGGTTGTTCGTATAGATAGCAGAGATACTCTGCAAGTCTAAAACACCATCGCTGAGGAGGAAACGATGGCCAAGCAGCGAGTTTCGGAGACGTTGTGGAAAGCGATCGCGCCGTTCCTTCCCGAGCACGAGCGTTCCCCCAAAGGGGGGCGGCCGCCGGTCCCCGACCGCGCTTGCCTGGAGGGGATCATCTTGGTGCTCAAGACCGGCATGCCCTGGCAGATGCTACCGACCCGCTTGGGATACGGCAGCGGGAGTACCTGCTGGCGGCGTTTTCGTGCCTGGACGCAACTAGGAGTTTGGCCCCAGTTGCACCAGAGGCTGTTGCGCGTCCTGGGCCGGCGCGGCCGAATCAACCTGGAACGTGCGGTGATCGACAGCGCCTCGGTGCGGGCGCTAA
>NZ_JBXKJL010000048.1:0-1304 GCF_056994735.1 Geomonas sp. | reverse complement strand
CATATTTAGCTTGTACATTAATTATTAGCATGTAATAGAGCAATTACCTTACTACATGCTAATGTGTCTTAAAATTGATTATAGAGCGTTTTAACGATATACGTTTTAGTGCATATTATATTTGTATTGTGAAACAACTACTCATAACGAAAACCAATTAATTCGTCTATTTCTCCGATGGATATTTCAATGTCATAGTCGTATTGTTCGTCATCCATCATTAAGAACTCGTTTGGATTAAAATTAAAATCAAAGTTTTCTTCCTGTAGTATCTTGCTTAACTCTCGGCATACAACTACATCGACAAGATAAGAATGGTCATAGTTTGTTTGATTTTTCCATACTTCTGCTATCTGTTCTTTTACATGCTGACCTATCATAATTAATATTCCACCTCGTTTCCACATTCTGTGCATTTAATTACAAGAGATGCTTCATGCTTTTCTTCTGTATCTATTGCCTTTACAGTAATTTCAAACCACCCCATATTTGAGCCTGTTTTCAAGTTTCCTCTCTGACCACACTTTATACATTCTATAATCATCGTTACACCTCAATTATTGTTACAGTTGGCATCACTTCTATCTCAGTATAATCTTGAACGTTTTCTTTGAGTTTCTCTGTAACGACATCACAAATAGTTTTTAATATTTGCTCCATATTTTCGCAATTGGTTTTGATATCAAATTTCAATTCAAAATGTGCCTTGAAGTCTGGCTTTACTGACTTTATTAATTCTTGAGAAACAATGTCTTTCTTACCAATTACATGTGTTTACCATTGTAAATCTTCGACATGTATTTCCCTTTCATTTTCAAAACATATATATCCGATAACCTCGTCTATACATCCTTTATATTTATAAACAAACTTAAATTTTTGACTCAATCTTGTACCTCCTAACAATCCTTATTAAACTTGTTGTGACAAACCCAACTTTCAATCTTGCATCTTGCTCTATGCATGCTCTTTTTATCGCATTTAGCACAAGTATGCATACTGCATATATAATAAATTCCTTGACCAATTCCAAGTACAAATATAATCCCAAATGCCATTCTTGCTAATAACACGAACATTCCACCTTTCAACCTTTATATATCGTGGTTTTACGATTATTACGCCATATTATCAAATTGTTCGTTATCTTACCTCTCCCCACCCTGCCGGTACTGCATGTCTTGGGCAATCTTCTTTATGTTTACAGAAATGGTCACAGAAGAACTTGTTAGGTCTTGTAGGAGGGTCAAAATCACCATTCACTATATGAAACCAGTTAGATTTAATCCTCTCTATTCCTTCAT
>NZ_JBXKJL010000047.1:0-49528 GCF_056994735.1 Geomonas sp. | reverse complement strand
GAGAGGGTCACACCCGTTCCCATCCCGAACACGGAAGTTAAGCCTCTCTGGGCCGATGGTACTGCATGGGTAACTGTGTGGGAGAGTAGGTCGCCGCAGGGAATTTAATAGAAAAAGCCCCACCAGGTACTGGTGGGGCTTTTTCGCGTCTGGCAAGTGACCAACAGCTGAAGCCTCCACAACTCGCTTCCTTCCTCGAAAAATGAAAAGAGCCAGCGTTTTGAGAAACCACGCTAGCTCTTTCAGGAAGAAGTCACCTCTTTAATGATGAATTTTAGCTGGTGCTTTTGATGAACCTGCTAACTTCTTCTACGCGCGTCACGCCATCGGCGGCCATCGGAATCAGAAGAAAAATCGCGAAAACGCGGGAGCAAAAGCATCATATTCAGTTCTCACCTTCCTTTAAATATAATGTACTCCCTTCGAGAAAATTGTGCAACTTTCACCCGCCTGTAAATCCACAGCTGGCGGGGCTTCACAGGTATTTTGAAAGTGCTTCCCGCCCCGACTTTAAGGGGGAGGTAGAGCCTGGTCCGCAACCCCTATCTTGGGATCAGAGCGGAGCTTCATTAGTCCGGGAGTAGGTTCCCATCAGCTCAGCGGTAGCGACAACGTGCTGTCCCATCGCCGTTTCCAAGGCCTCCCTGGCCGCGCCTTCTGAAAGGATCAACTTGATATCCAGGGCGTACAACCGGAAAAAGTACCGGTGCGTGCCTGAAGGTGGACAGGGGCCGTCGTAACCCACCTCCTTGTTGGTATTCAACCCCTCCAGAGCCCCATAAGGCACCGTGTGCTCCTTGATCTCCTTCACCTCAGGCGAAATGTTCCACATCAGCCAGTGCGTCCAGGTCCCTGCCGGTGCATCGGGATCATCCACTACAAGGGCCAAGGATTTGGTTTTCGGCGGTATCCCGTGGATCGCCAGGTGAGGGTTCACGTTCTCTCCGTCACAGGTGTACTTCGACGGAATCTGTTTCCCATAGTTGAACGCCGGGCTCGTCAGCTTGAATTCCATCTGTCACCTCCCACTCTCATTGATAACCGTCTAAAGGATACAAACCATTGAAGATGCGTCAAGGGATAGCCTTTCTCGAAAAAACAGGGCAGTCGTTGGACATTCATGGATGGGGGGGCGATTGTTCGGGAGTCAGACATCAGCAGATTGATGGACGGCACTAGTCCTGACGGTTTGCAATCCCCCGCAGCCCCGTTAAAATTGAGCCATCACCGGAGCCAGTGCTACGGTACCAAATTTATGACCGGACCGGATTATCCGGTCGGAGGCGCAGACCATGAAAAAGCACTACCTGGTCATCTTCTCGATGCTGCTGATCCCTACCGGCTGTGCGACAAAGGGCTACGTGAAGCAGCAACTGGAGCCCGTTGCCTGCAAGGTCGACGTACTGGAATCAAGACAAAACGCATTGGAGCAGAGGGCGAATGCCCTGGAGTCCCGCCTGGCCCAAATCGAGGGGAGAGCTACTGCCTTGGAGTCCCAGGTCAATGCGCTTCCTAAGACCATCGAGCTTTCCCCCGCCGACAGGGCGATGGTGACCGATTCCGAGAGAAGAACCACGGAAGCGGCACAAAAGGCCGAGACTGCCGCCGCCGCCGCTGAAGCCGCCTCCAGAAGAGCGGCTAAAGCCTTCGAACTCGGTCAGAAAAAATGACCCACTCTCCATAGAATTCGAGGAGCCCCAAATGGCGCAGCCACGCACCAAGGGGCTTTTCCTTTATGCTAACCCTGCGTCCTGTACAGCTCTACCTGGTCCTGCTAGTCACAACATTAGCGTCGGCCCCAAGAGTCCCTTTGGCTGCCACCTTTCCCTATGCCGATGGCTTTGTCGGGACCCTGAAGCAATACAGGGTACGGGACAACGAATCTCTCATCGAAATAGCCCGCAGGTTCGATCTAGGTTTCAACGAGATAGTCGAGGCCAATCCCGGCGTTGATCCCTTCATCCCTCGCTCGGGCACCGTGATCACCATCCCCAGCGCCTGGATTCTCCCTGTCGTTACGGTGCGACCCGCCATCGTGGTCAACCTCCCGGAGTACCGGTTGTACTATTTCCCGAAGCGTCGTCCCCGCACGATCATTACCTATCCGTTGGGAATAGGGGACGAGGGGCGCGACACCCCCTTTGGCAGCTTTACCATCGTGCAGAAGATACTCAACCCGGCATGGCACGTCCCGAAGTCGATCCGAAAAGAGCAGGCCAAGCTTCCGAAGGTGGTGCCCCCGGGGCCTAGAAATCCGATGGGGACACACGCGCTACGCCTTTCACTGGAAAGTATCCTGATCCACGGGACCAATAGGCCATATGGCATTGGTAGAAGGTCCAGCCATGGCTGCCTGAGGCTTTATCCCGAGGATATCAAGGATCTTTTCAGGGAGGTTCCCAGGGGGATGCGGGTGGTGATCGTGAACCAGCCGGTCAAGATCGGCACCAGGGGGAAAGGAATTTTTCTCGAGGTACATAAGAGTGAGCGGGGCGAGTTCACGGTGGGACGGGTGATGCGCCTGCTGGCGGCAAGAAATCTTCTGGTGCGGACTGATTTCTCCAGGCTTATCCGGGCTGTTGAGGAAAGGAGAGGAATGCCGGTCGATGTGACTCTGGCTGCGCCGGGAGGAAGCCAGACCGGAAAAGGTCGCTAACTCTCCAATATCTCCCTTATCTTCGTTAACAGCAGGGAAGGCGGCACCGGCTTGGTCAGAATCTGCGCCTTGTCGGCCATGATGTTTTCCTTCCTGATAATCTCGTCGGTGTAGCCGCTGGTGAATAGGATCTTCGTCCCCGGCCGTATCCGCTGGATCTCCTCGTAAACCTGCCACCCATTTTTTTTCGGCATGATGGCGTCCAGGAAAGCCAGGGATATTTCATCCTGGTGCTCCTGGAACTTCGCCACCGCATCATCGCCCGCAACGGCAACGATGGTGCGATAGCCATAAGCCTCCAGCACATCGACCACGATCTGCCGCACGTTTTCGTCGTCCTCGGCAACGAGAATGGTCTCGGTACCACGAGGGAAGAGCTGGGCAGTTTCTTCCTCGCCCGTCTGGGCTTCGCGGGTCAGCGGCAGGTAGATCCTGAAGGTGGTTCCGTAACCAATCTCGCTATAGACCTTGATGTGCCCGTTGTGCTGCTTCACGATGCCGTAGACGATGGAAAGTCCCAGGCCGGTTCCCTTTCCCTGCGCCTTGGTGGTGAAGAAAGGCTCGAAGATCCTCTCCAGGTTGTCCTTCGCTATCCCGCTGCCGTTATCGGAGAAAATGATGGTGGCATAGTTGCCGGGGCTGATGCCTGCGGCCATGGCCTTCTCGGCGTCGATATTCTCCGAGGTGGTCGCGATGGTTATTCTTCCCCCCTCTGGCACGGCATCGTGGGCGTTAACCGCCAGGTTCATCAGAACCTGCTCCAGCTGCCCGACATCGGCGAGGACGGTTAGTTTCTGCGGCGACGGCGTTATGATCAGCTCGTGTCCTTCCCCTATGACCATCAGGAGGAGCTTCTTGATGTCCTGGATGACGGTGTTGAGATCGACCGGGACCAGGGTGATGGCGTGCTTCCTGCTGAAGGCCAGCAGCCCCCGGGTGAGGCCAGCTGCTCGTTCGGCGGCATCGAGCATCTGCTGGAGATAGGGCATCAAAGGGCTTTCGCGGGGGATATTCATCTGCATGAGTGCCGCATTGCCGATGATGACGGTAAGGATGTTATTGAAGTCATGGGCGACGCCTCCCGCGAGCGCCCCGATCGATTCCATCTTCTGGGATTGATGCAGCTGCTCCTCGAGCTTCTGCCGTTCGGTTATGTCCTCCACAACGCCGATGAGGTAGGCCGGAACCCCCTTGGCGCGATGGACCAGCGAGAGTGTCAGGATGGTCCAGACGGCCGAGCCGTCGGGTCGCTGGTAGCGCTGCTCGGCGGTATAAGCCTTGATCTTTCCGCCCAGGAGGAGGCGGACATGTTCCTGGAAGGCGTCCAAGTCGTCGGGGTGGGTGATCTCGTGGATGGTACGCTGCAGCATCATGCTGGCCGGGCAACCGACGATATCACAGAAGCGCCTGTTGACCAGGATGAGCCGCCCGTCGGGGGACATATGGGCGATCCCTATCGGTGCCTGCTCAAAGGTGCTCCGGAACCGCAGTTCGCTCTCCTCAAGTATCGCTGCCTTTTTGATGAGGTTTCTGGCGCCGAGCGATATGCCTGCCAGTCCGAGGAGCCAGAAGAAACCGTGTCCCAAGGCTATCCAGACCAAGGTCGATTTCATGGCCTGTTGGACCTGCGCCAGAGGGACGGCCACACTGATCCCCCCCCTGACGGCCAGTGGGCGACGGGATGTGCCACGATCGGCGTTATGGCACCGGATGCAGGGATCATGGGCCATCAATGGGCGCATCAGCCGCATGTAGGGTTGCCCGTTGATGGTCTGAATCTGGCTCACTTCGGCGGTCCCCCTCTGGAAGGAGCGCAACGCCTCCGACTCCCACTGGTCGGGAGCATTTTCGGGCCTAAGGGGGATGATGCTGGTGATATGTCCCTGGCTCAGCTCCGGACGGTTGCGAGCCATCTCGAAGACCTGGCGGATCATGGTCGAGGGGCTGACCAGTGTAAGGCGCCTGCCGGAAGGGGTAGTGATCTCGCGTTCGGGGGTTTTGGTAAGGTAGGGATTTGGCTGGTTTCTCTCCGTTACCGGGGCATATACCCCGCCATAACTCTCGGCCCAACTGCGATAGAGGAGATCCTTCTCGAGCGCCGCTCTCGCCTCGGCGAGCCCGATGGAGACCGCCTCCTCCTTTTGATGCCGGTACCCCACAATGAAGGATGTCGCTATCAGCATCGTCCAGGCGGCGCCCAGCCAGATCGAGTAGTTACGCAGGCGCCGGATCTGCACCCTCCGGTTTTCGTTATACTCGCCGCTGTGGTTCATGGCTCTCCCGTGACGGAGGATATCTTCATTGGCGATGGGTAATTATACCATAGAAGCATTTGGCGGAACGTCACTCAAAATGCCAGTGTCCGCGCCGCTATTTGTGCCCCGACTGCAAGGGGGGTAGACTAGAAAAGTCGCAGCGATATCAACATGGTCACGTGAGGAAGAAATGCTATCCCGTCGTCAGCTCCTGCTAATGGGGGCGGAAGCCGCAGCCTCCGTTGCATTGTCAGGTTGCGCCGCCAGCCCTCCGCTAAGAAAAGATGTCTTTGCGGACTTCGGCGATGAGGCGCGGCCCTATCTGGGACTGGCAACCACCCTGCGGACCGAGAACAACTATGATGCGAGGGTGGAGGGGGCTCTCCCGACCGATCTGCGGGGAACGTTGTATCGAAACGGTCCTGGACTCTTTGACCGGGGCGGCTTTCGCAAGCGCAATCTTCTGGACGGAGACGGGTTGGTACAGTCGTTTTGCTTCCATGATCGAGGAGTACACTACCGCAACAAGTTCGTGCGGACTCAAAAGTACCTGGAGGAGGAGGCTGCGGGGCATTTCATCTATCCGAGCTGGAGCACCCAGGCTCCGTGGGGCTTCTGGGGCAACTTCATGCGGATGGGGTTCATGGGGCAGGCCGGGATCACCGTCTTCCCCTGGCGTGGACGCCTTTATGCTTTCGACGAATGCGCCCTCCCTTATGAATTGGATGCCGATACCCTTGATACCTACGGAATCTCCCGCCTCGGGCTCCCCGATGGATTGACCATTTACGCGGCTCACGCCAAATTCGATCCCCTTACGGGAGAGTGGCTCCACTTCGGCATCATGTACGGCCCCAGTCCCAAGCTCCACATCACCGTGTTCAGCCCTGACGGCCGGCTGAAGCTGCACCGGGCGCACTCCATGCCGCGAAACATCTACATGCACGACTGGTTCGTTTCCGGGCGCCACTTCGTCTTTGCCCTTCATCCTGTCGAGATCTCTTTCTGGGCTGTCTTCTTCGGGCGAAAAAGCATGGTGGAATCGCTTAAGTGGCAGCCGCAAAAAGGAAACCTGATCATGGTGCTGGACCGGGAAGGGTGCCGGCCGCCGCTGCTGCTGGAGACGACGGCCTGTTACATGTGGCATTCAATGAACGCGTACAACCGGGGAGACGAGATCATCGCCGATTTCCTGGGATACGAGAATCCCGACCACTTCGTGGGGCACGACCCCGTTTCATCAGCAGTTATGCAGGGACGAAGAGGAGAGTACGCCTTCCCGGGAGCGGTGCGGCGCTACATTATTGACCCGGGGGCGAGATTGATGAGGCAGGAGATGCTGGATGGTGGCAACTACGAGTGGCCCCGTATCAATGAGTTCCATCGCTGCTACGGGTATCGTTTCGGCTACATGGTCCAGGCGAGGCCAGGGGACTTCTTCTGGACCATCGTCTGCCGCATCGATATGCTGAGCGGGGAAGTGGAGCGTTATGACTTCGGGGCGGGGTGTTACCTTACCGAGCCGGTCTTCGTCCCGGTGCCGGGGCGCCGGTACCATGCCGACGACCGGGCGGAGCCGGGATATCTTCTGACCGAAGGGTATGACAGCAGGAGCAGGCTGAGCTTCCTGGCAATCTTCAGGGCAGACCATCTGGCTGATGGTCCCATCGCCATGGTGCGTCTGAATCATCATGTGCCGTTCAGCTATCACGGGTGGTGGGATGCGAGCAAAATATAGTCACCTTTTCTTCAAAGGCGTCTCCGGCCAGAACACTCCCAAGACAGACCGCTCATCCGCGCTCAACTTGACTCCTTTTTGCTCCATGCGCTCCTGGATCTTGTGCATGTTCTTTCCCGCTTTAATGGCATCTTCTATAACCTTGGCGCTGTGGCATGAGATGCACCTCTGTTCGATCACCGGCGAGGCCTTCCCGAAATGTCCTCCGGTGACGCTGCCAAGGCTGTGACCGGAAGTCGGCGGCGTCTTGATCTCCTGGGCCCCCAACTGAGCTCCCAGTGAAAGGAGCGAAACTGCCATAGTCATTGCCCGACGAAGAAGTGGTCTCATTTTGCCTCCCGCTAACCTGCAAGTAATTTCCCAGTCTTTATTTATAGCAGATCCTGTAATGATTGCCGTGCCTTCACAAAGGTGACCCGGCAAGTGCCGCCTTTCCACGACAGGAGAGGCACGGCCACCTTCATCTGCTTTCTCGCGAGGGAAGACGTGGCCTGTGACTTGCGATGGCGTTTCTAAAGCCGGCGTGGTGTTTGCCTAATGATAGCGGGAATGTGGTACACTAAGGTGAATCGATCCATAGGGAGATAGCCACTGGCTACTCCCCTGGCTTAATTAGGTGAGGAAGATGATATGATGGTGATGCTTCGACGTATCCTTCTCGTAGAGGACAACGCCAACGATGCGGAACTCACCATGGAGGCGCTCTCCGAGCACAACCTCGCCAACGGAGTCGATCTGGTCCGCGATGGCGCTGAAGCGCTCGACTACCTTTACCAGAGGGGGCAGTACGCCGGTTTGGGCGAGGGGAAACTCGCCGTGATACTGCTGGATCTAAAGCTTCCCAAGGTTGACGGACTCGAGGTGCTACGCACCATAAAGGGCGACGAGAGACTGAAGTGCATTCCGGTGGTCGTCCTTACCAGTTCGCGGGAGGAACGTGACGTGGTGGAAAGCTACCGCCTTGGCGTCAACGCCTATGTGGTGAAGCCGGTAAACTTCACTGAATTCATCAACGCCGTGAAGGAGTTGGGGGCCTTCTGGGCCATTATCAACGAACCCCCGCCCGTGAGAGTAGCTGGGTCTGACACATGACGCAGAGGCTTCGCATACTCCATCTGGAAGACGATCCTATGGATGCCGAGCTTGTCCAGATGACCCTGACTGCAGAAGGTCTGCAGTGTGAGGTCCAGGTGGTATCCAGGCGTGACGAGTTCGAGAACGCCCTCGTGCGGGGTGGGATGGATCTCATCCTGGCCGATTTTGCGCTCCCGGCTTTCGATGGCATGACAGCTCTCGCCATGGTCAGGGAAAAGGATCCGGATCTCCCGTTCGTCTTCGTCTCCGGAAAACTCGGTGAAGAGGCCGCCATCGAATCATTAAAGAGCGGCGCTACGGATTACGTCCTGAAGAGCAGGCTGTCAAGGCTGGGGCCGGCGGTGCAGCGGGCGCTGACGGAGGCCAAGGAGCGGGCGAAGCAAAGGCAGACCGAAAAGGAGCTGGAGGTCGCCTATGCCGAGATAGAGAAGAGGGCGGAGGATTATCGGAACCTCTTCAACAGCATACGCGACGTCATCGTGGTGACGGACGACGACCGGACTATCCTCCATGTCAACCAGCCGGCGCTGCAGGAGGTCTTTGGGTACCAGACGGAAGAGGTCGTCGAACGGAGCAGCAGCATCCTCTATGCTCATGAGGACGATTTCCTGAGAACCGGGAGGGAGTTCTTCGATATAGGGGGCGAGGTCAAAGGGAAACTCCTGGAGCTTCCCTTCCGCAGGAAAAACGGCGAGATCTTCATTGGAGAGCAGTACGCCATGAGGCGGCTGGATCGCTTCGGCGTCGCCACCGGGAACGTCTCCATCTTCCGCGACATCAGCGAACGAAAGAAGGCGGAGACGGCGCTACGGGAAAGCGAGATGCGCCGGTATCAGCTCCAGGTCGAGCTGGTTTACGCGGCGGAGATCCAGGCCAAACTTCTTCCCCGTACCTGCCCGCAGATCCCCGGCTTTGACGTCGCCGCCAGATGTCTCCCGGCCAAGCAGGTCGGTGGTGACTTCTACGACTGGCAGCAGGTCTCTCCGACCGTTTTCTATCTTACCCTGGGCGATGTCATGGGGAAGGGAATGGCGGCGGCCATGCTGATGGCGACCGTGAGAGCGGCGCTGCACGCCGTCACCCTTTATAATTCGCCCGCGCAAGCCCTGCACCTGGCCGAGAAGGCGCTCTTCGCCGACCTGGAGAATTCCGAGAGTTTCGTGACCCTCTTCCACGGCCAGCTCAATGCCGAGGATCGCGTCTTTTCCTTCGTCGACTGCGGCCACGGTTACGTCTTTGTCCGGCGTGCCGATGGTACGGTCGACGGGCTTTCTCCGCGCGGGTTGCCGTTGGGCGTTCAGGGGGGGGAGATATACCAGGAAGGGATGATAAAGATGGAGCGGGGGGACGTGCTGGTCCTCTACAGCGACGGGGTCATCGACGCCACTCCAGAGTTGTCACTGACCAACCAGATCCTCGCGGAGCAGGTGGCCGACCAGCAAAGCGCCCAAGAGATCGTCGATCGCATCATCGCCTTGACGGGAGAACCTGATCCGCAGCCAGACGACATTACCGTGCTCGTTGTCCGCTGCACCGGTTAGGGCTCGCAATACGGTTCCGTCCTGCTGTCTCTTTGAAGCGGCATCCCCCGACTCAGCCACGGTCACAGTAATTACCTTACTCCCCGATGATCTTGATCAGCACGCGCTTCCTGCGCATGCCGTCGAACTCACCGTAGAATATCTGCTCCCACGGCCCCAGGTCGAGCTTTCCCGCCGTTACCGCGACCACCACCTCCCGCCCCATCACCGTCCTCTTCAGGTGGGCGTCGCCGTTGTCCTCGCCGGTGTTATTGTGGCGGTAGCGGGAGTAGGGCTTCTCCGGTGCCAGCGTTTCCAGCCACTGTTCAAAGTCCTGGTGAAGACCTGACTCGTCATCGTTTATGAAGACACTTGCGGTGATGTGCATGGCGTTGCACAACAAAAGTCCTTCCCTGATGCCGCTTTCGCGAATGGCCGACTCCAACTCCCGGGTGATGTTGACGAAGCCACGTCTGCTCTTGATCTCGAACCACAGCTCCATCCGGTGATGCTTCATTTTCCCTCCTTGCAAAGGTCATCGTAGGGCAGAACTCCGTGCAGAAAAGGCCGCGTCCAGCATGGCGGGCGCGGCTTTCCAGCGGTTTCGTGAGCGCATGAGGACAACAAGCACCCTCGTGTCGCCGCGCTTGGCCAGCGCCACCAGGCATTGCCCGGCGTTGGGGGTGGTGCCTGTTTTGACGCCGAACGCCCCGGGGTACCTTCCTATCAGCCTGTTCTTGTTCCTGAAGTAAAAGGTCCTGCGGCCGGAGACGGTGGTGATCCGCGTCGCCCGCCGCGAGACCAGATCCGCGAAAAGGGGCTTACGAAGTGCCTGTTCCGCGAGAACGGCGAGGTCATGGGCGCTGGCGAAAAGGGCCGCATGATCATGGCCGCAGGCATTGGTGAACCTGGTATTTTCAAGCTGCAGGCTCTTGGCCCGCGCGTTCATCTCGGCCACGAAGGCTTTTTGGTTACCGCCCACATGATCGGCCAAGGCGCGGCATGCATCGTTTGCCGAGGCGATGAGGGTCGCCGCCAAAAGATCGTGTACCCTGAATCGCTCCCCTGCTCGCAGCCCGATCCTGCTGCCGGTCTCCCGGGCTGCGCCGCGGCTCACCGTCACTATCTCGTCCATTTTGCATCTTTCCATCACAATGAGGGCCGTCATGATCTTCGTCAAGCTCGCCGGAGCCAGACGCAGGTCGGCGTTTCTCTCTATGAAGGTATGTCCGTTTATTTGCACCAGATAGGAAACGGCAGGATACCGGGATGGTGGGACGGCCGCTTCGGCCGGATCTGCTACTGCGCAGGTGAAGAAGGTTGCTGCAATGGCGCAGCTGGCGATGTAGGACAGCGATTTCATCTTCTACTTTATAGCACCCTTTAACCTGCGTGCAAACAGACGGGGGGGAGTCGCGATTGAGATTTACAAAGCCTGCGGCCTTGGGTTATCTTGTCGCTCGGCACTTACTGCGACTGCTGCGAGGACTCGATTGGCGACAAAGATAAGGATACTCCCCGAGAATTTAACCAACAAAATCGCGGCGGGCGAGGTCGTGGAGCGACCTGCCTCGGTGGCCAAGGAACTTGTTGAGAACGCCCTGGACGCTGGCTCGAAAGAGGTAGTGGTCGAGATCGAGTCCGGGGGACGGAAGCTGATCAAGGTGACGGATACCGGCAGTGGCATGTCGCGGGAGGACGCGCTACTGGCCCTTGAGCGGCACGCCACCAGCAAGATCGCCTGCGACGAGGACCTCTTCTCGCTATGTACCCTCGGCTTCAGGGGGGAGGCGCTACCGTCGATTGCCTCTGTTTCCCGGCTGACCATCGCTACCCGGACTGGGGACAACGTCGAGGGCGCAGAGATTTACGCCGAGGGGGGAAGGATCAAGGAGGTCAAAGGGTGTGGCATGGCAGCCGGCACCGTGATTTCCGTCAGGAACCTCTTCTTCAACACTCCGGCCCGCCTAAAGTTCATGAAAAGCGCCGAGACCGAAGGCGGCCACGTGGGGGAACTGCTGACCCGGCTGGCGATTTCCAGGCCCGATGTCCGCTTTACCTATATCTGCGACGGGAAGGTGGTCTTCAGGGCCCTCGATGCCGATCTGAAGGAGCGGGTTGCCACGATGCTCGGTCGTGCAGTTTCAGCGTCGCTGTTTCCCGTCTCCTCTCATGACCCAGGTGGCTTGAAGGTTACGGGGCTAGTGGCGTCGCCGGACTGCAGCCGCAGTGCGGGGAGCCATCTCTATACCTACATAAACGGCCGCTTCATCAGGGACAAGGTTGTTCAGCATGCCGTCCTCCAGGCGTACCGGAACTTCATGGAGCGCGGGCGGTATCCGGTGGTGGCGCTTTTCATCGAGATAGCCCCCGGCGAGGTCGACGTTAACGTCCACCCGACCAAGCACGAGGTCCGGTTCAGGGAGCAGGGCAAGGTGCATGATGCCATCCAGTTCGCGGTGGAGTCGGTGCTGAAGGATACACCGTGGCTGAAGCGATCTGACGGCAAGGGTAAAGCCGAGCCCTCATTTGCACCGAGGGCTGGTCTCGCCGCAGCCAAGGAGGCACCATCTGTCGATGCAGTCGAACGGTCGTTCAGTCAGGAAAGGCAAATCCCCCCTGTCCCCCCTTTGACAAGGGGGGGACGTGAGGGCGGCGCAGACGCTGTTAAGTCTGCTGCTCCTGCCGGGAGTACCGCCGATGTCTCATCCGATGTCTCATCCGATGTCTCATCCGATGTGAGCGCGGCACGGGTGGCTGAGGTCAGGGAGCTCCTGGTGGATTACCAGCCGCGCCCGCAGCCGGCCTTTCGGCCACATTTCCAGCCGCCGGTGAAGGAGTCATTGCCGACGCAGCCGAAGAGGGGGGGATCCACGGCCACCACCTCCTGGAGTACGACCAGTCAAACTGTCGAGGTTCCGCAAGTCGAGGTGGCCAAAGCTGAAGGGGCAGCACGAGGGTACTTCTCATCGCTCGCCGTTATCGGCCAGTACAACGCCTCGTACATCCTCTGCCAGGAGGGAACCGGTCTTGTTATCATCGATCAGCACGCCGCTCATGAACGGGTTGCCTTCGAAAAGCTGAAACGGCAAATTGCCGGCTCCGATGTGGATAGCCAGGGACTTCTCTTCCCCGAGACCCTGGAGCTATCCTTCAGAGAATCGGCGGTTGCTCTGGAGCATCTTGATGATCTGGCGAGGCTGGGGTTTCTCTTGGAGGAATTCGGTGGGAATACCTGGCTGTTGAAGGGAGTCCCGCAAATCATGGCTGAAACGCAGTACCTGCGCATTCTTCGGGACATCCTGGAGGAGCTCGGGAGTCTCGGCAGGAGCAGGACCTTCACCGACGTCCAGGAGGACATCCTTGCCCGGATGGCATGCCACAGCGTGGTGCGGGGGCGCCGCCCTCTCACCGAGCAGGAGATCACCGCTCTGTTCAGGCAGATGGATGAGACCGACTTTTCCAGCAACTGTCCGCATGGCAGGCCGGTGATGCAGACCATCACGCTGGGCGAAGTGGAGAAGATGTTCAAGAGGGTCTGAGATGTCTTCAGATATGGCTGAGAAAATCAAAGTCGTCGTCATTGTCGGTCCCACCGGTTCCGGAAAGAGCGACCTCGCCGTAAGGCTCGCGGAACAGATAGACGGGGAGATTGTCAACGCCGATTCGATGCAGGTCTATCGCGGCATGGACATCGGCACTGCAAAGCCGCCGGCCGAGGCGCTGGCTCGGGTCCCGCACCATTTGCTCGACATCGTGTCTCCGGAGCAGGACTTCAGCGCCTCCGACTTCCGTCGCGAGGCCACCGCCGCCATTGCGGACATAGACGCCAGGGGAAAGAAAGCCATCGTCGTCGGCGGGACGGGTCTTTACATCCGTGCCCTGCTGGAGGGGCTGGTCGATTCCCCGACCGGCGATCCCGAGGTTCGCCGGCTGTTCGCTGATCTCCCCGGAGAGGAACTCTTGCGGCGGCTGGTAGAGGTCGATCCCGAAACGGCATCGCGTCTCCATCCTAATGATCGGGTGCGCCTGATCCGTGCGCTGGAGGTCTTCACTCAGACTGGTCGGCCCATTTCCGACTTACGCTCCGAGCACGGCTTCTCGGGCTCCTACTATGATGCCTTCAAGATCGCCATCAAGGTTGAGCGCCAGGAGATGTACCGCCGGATCGAGACGCGGGTGGACCAAATGCTGCAGGACGGCTTGGTCGAGGAGGTGCGGTCGCTCCTTGCCCAGGGGTACGGGCGGGAGTTGAAATCGATGCGGTCCATCGGCTACAAGGAGATTGCAGCCTACCTTGCCGGAGAACTTCCTCTGCCCGAGGCAATTGACTTCATTAAAAGAGACACCAGGCGCTACGCAAAACGGCAAATGACCTGGTTCTCCAAGGAAAATGAAATTTGTTGGCTTGAATATCCTGAAAGTTTTGCTACTATCCTTGAACATGTGATTGAATTTTTTGCGTAAAGGAGCGGAATCATGCCGAAAACGCCTTTTAACATCCAGGACCAGTATCTGAACCAGTCCCGCAAGGAGCGCGTGAAGGTTCTAGTGCAGCTCATGTCCGGTGAAAAGTTGGAGGGTCACATCAAGTCTTTCGACAATTTCTCCGTACTAATGGAAGTCCACGGAGACATCCTCATTTATAAACACGCCATCTGCAGCATAACTTCCGTCGACGGGGTTTTCCGCCTGCACCAGTAAGGAAGGCAGGGCGGAACTGTCGCTCCTTTGCTGCTCAAGATAATTAATCAGAAACAGTAGCTCTTTTACAGCCGGCTCGTTATAATGGGCCGGCTGTCTTCATTTTTTGACTGTCGTCCGGCGTGACTTCCTCGTTTTAAGCTGTCCTCGCTTCTCGCCTGCCGTCCCCAGTTGATCCCGGATAGCATATTCCCGCCGTTTCACCGGCCTCAATACCAGGAGAAAGTTTGATGCCAGGTCTCATAATTGACACCGTAATGCCCGGAAGCATAGCCGAAGAGTTGGAGATCGAACACGGTGACCGGCTACTCTCGGTGAACGGGCATCCCTTGCGGGACATAATCGATTACAACTACTACACTGCCGATGACGAGCTCCTCCTGGAGTTGGAGAAGGGAGACGGCGAGCTGTGGGAGCTGGAGGTGGAAAGGGAAGAAGGGGAGTCGCTCGGTCTCATTTTCCCCGCTCCCTCCCCCGCCCGCTGCGGCAATAACTGTGTGTTCTGTTTCGTGCATCAGCTTCCCAAGGGGCTGCGCGGCCCGCTCTACGTCAAGGACGAGGACTACCGGCTCTCATTCCTCTACGGCAACTACGTGACCCTGGCCAATATCGGAAGGGACGAGGTCGAGAGGATCAAGTCGCAGCGCCTGTCGCCGCTCTACATTTCCGTTCACGCCACCGATCCGGCCCTGAGAGAGAGGCTGCTGGGGAAGAAGGGGATACTCCCCATCCTGGAAATAATGAAGGAGCTGGCAGAGGCAAGGATCACCATGCATGCCCAGATCGTGCTGTGCCCGGGGGAGAACGATGGCGAGGCATTCGCCCGCACCGTTGAAGATCTGGCGCAGCTCCATCCCTGGGTCGCTTCCCTCGCCGTCGTTCCCGTGGGGCTGACCACTCACCGCGATAAGCTTCCCGATCTCGCCCCCGTGAGCGAAGAGTTCGCCGCCTCCTTTATTGGAGAGTGGGAAGAAAAGAGCCGGGCGCTGGCCGAGAGGCTGGGAGATGCCTTCCTCTTCCTGGCCGACGAGTTCTACATCAAGGCGCAGATCCCCTTTCCCCCGCTGGAGAGTTACGGGGAGCTGCCGCAGTTGGAGAACGGGGTGGGAATGATTCCGCTGTTCCTCTCCGACGCCGAGGCCGTGCTCGAGGATGCTGAACATCTGGGAGAGGGGAGGGTGACGGTGGTGACCGGGGAGTCTCCCTACCGGTACCTGGCCGACTTCCTCGGCAGGCTATCTGGAATCACCGGCACATTCATCACCCCATTGGCCATACAGAACAGGCTTTTCGGCCCGAGCGTCACCGTTACCGGCCTTATCTGCGGTAGGGACATAATCGAGTCCCTGAGGGGACGGGAGCTGGGAGAGTTGGTGCTAGTGCCGGATGTGATGATGAAGGAAGGGGAGGGAGTGTTCCTGGATGATCTGACTCTGGAAGATCTGGAGCGTGAACTCGGGAAGCCAGTGCAGGTGGTCGAGTCCACGCCCTTCGGGATCTATGACGCTCTCAGGTACCGCTGAGTCGTTTCGCTGGCCATGGCGTCAATCGCCTGGAAGTCGATGACGCTTTCGGCCGAGGACTTGATCAGGTTTATCTTCTCATGGTCGTCGGCCGTGATTTTCGAGACGTGTTCGCTCAGGGTCGTGTAGACTTCGGCGGTGGTCTTGAGGGTGCGGATGTAGGGGATGTTGCTGTCGTCGAGGATCTTCTGGCTGATGGCCGAGACCGGGGCAGATCCGGGGATTATCAGGCCGCCCAGCTTGCGCCGGTAAGCCGGGATGTTGTAAAGGGCCGAGGCGGTTACAATCAGCTCGTCCCTTGAGCTCGTGGTGAGGAGCAGCGTCGAATCCTGCAGGGTGTCGATCACCCGCTGAGAGGAGGCGGCTCCCAGCTGTACATGGTGGATGATCCTGCGCCTGGCTTCAATGTCGCCGTGAAGGGGCAGCTTCAGCAGGTTGGCCAGGTCCGTCAGCGTGGGGTTTGCCAGCGTGGAGGAGAACTCGAAGGCGCCGGCGACCCGCTGATTCCTGCTCTCGAAGAACATCTTCAAGAACCTCAGCGTTTCGGCCCGCTTCTCGGGGATCAGCTTGTTCACCAGCACCAGCTTGACCTCGGCGCCCTCCTGTCTAAAGAGGGAGAGGTTAAGCTCGACCGAGTCTATCACGCAGCCGATGCCACCGCTGGCGACCATGATCACCGGCGCGTCGAGTGCCCTGGCGATCTGGGCGTTGTTGATGCCGATCACCGACCCGACACCGCCGTGCCCCGATCCTTCAATGATCAGGAAGTCGTTCTTCTTCTCAAGCTCCCAGCAGGCCTCCTTGATCTTTTCAAGGGGCTCCTCCGCCGGGATTTCCCCGCTCAGATACTGCTTGGTGTAACCCCTGCCCAGAACTACCGGGGACATGAGCGCCCGATCCTTCTCCAGCCCGTAAATCGAGGCAATGAGAGCCGCGTCCATGTCCATCTGCACGTTGTCCATCATGAAAAGCTTCGGGCCGATCGGCTTGATGAAACCGACCCGCGCGTACTTCTTTTTCGCCAGATGCATAAGCGAAAGGCTGATCGTGGTCTTCCCGCAATGCTGCCCCGTTGCTGCGATAAAAATCTTCTTACACATAGGTTTTTGCCTCGTTTGTTTTCGGCAATCGTTCGTGTGGCCTGATTATACATTGATTGCGATAACGGGAGCAACATGGTATACGGTACCGCCTCTGCGGCTCCTCCCCTCTCATTATTGACACTGCCCCCGTTCGACAACCCCCTGCTCCGTGATACAATCTATCCGTCGGCTTTCCCATAATGATTACGACGGTTTCACTGGAGGGGCCTCTTGTGACACCCGCATTGCATCGTTCGGCCTGATACCATAAAGCAAGGGGGAAGAACCATGATACGCGCTGAAGAGGTAGTTGGAACCATCCTGGCGGCGCTGGAGCGGGAGCCGCGGGTCAACCTGCACAGCCACCCTGTCGACATCACTTTCGCTGACGGCGTAGTCACCCTTTCCGGCGAGGTCGACGGCGTCGCCGCGAAGAAGCTGGCGCTCGAGATCGCCGCTTCGCCATCGCCTGTCTCGGGAATAGTCGACAGGCTGCGGGTGGAGCCTTCGGAGCGGATGGAGGATGGCGAGATACGAGATCACGTCTGTGACGCCTTCGTAAGCGAGCCCGCTTTCAACTCCTACTCAATCCGGGTGCTGGCCAAGGGGGAGGTGGAGCAGGTTCGGGATCTCGCTGACCCGAAGCGTCTCCTGGAACTCGAGGTCTCGGAAGGGGTGGTAACGCTGAACGGCGCGGCTGAGAGCCTTTCCCATAAGAGGATGGCGGGGGTGCTGGCTTGGTGGGTCCCGGGGAGCCGGGATGTGGTGAACGGAATAGAGCTCTCTTATCCGATGGAAGACAACGACGACGAAATGGGCGATGTTCTCCGGCTGGTCCTTGAGAAGGATCCGATGGTCAACGCCTCGCAGATAAAGATCCGCTGCAACAACCGGGTGGTTACACTCGATGGCGCCGTCGCCAGCGAAAACAGCAAGGCCGCCGCAGAGTCCGATGCCTGGTACGTCTTCGGAGTCGACAGGGTCGTCAACAACCTTGTCGTGACCGGATAGGCTGTACGAACACCTAAGAGAGTTCGGCAGCATTTAAATATAAGACCTGATGAAGGGGCGCGGCATAGCATTGCCGGTGCCCCTTCACTTTCTCTGGCAGTCCCTGTTGGAGGACTCATGAGGAGCAGAGCGAAAGAACCGCCGACCCCTGCAGACAGGCCTGACACCCTGCGGCGGGAGATCATCTCCGTGCTCGGTCAGGAGACGTTGACGGCCAGGGAAATATCGGAGAGGGTGGGCATTTCCGAGAAGGATGTGCTGGAGCACCTCGAGCATGTGCGGATGGCCATGCACGGGGGGCTGATCATCACCCCTGCGGAATGCATGTCGTGCGGTTTTGTCTTCAAAAAGAGGGATCGCCTGAAGGGTCCTGGTAAGTGCCCGGTTTGCCGCAGCGAACACATAGCCGAGCCTGCCTTCTCCATTGGCTAGCTTCACCGCTTCCTGGCGCCTAGGTAAAGCCAGACGTTCCCCAGGCAAATCAGCACGGTAATGATGACGATTGGTGTGCGCGGTGCATCGAGGTAGATGAGCCTGTTGAGGTAGTGAGTGATGAAGGAGTCGTGGTATCCGCCTTGGGCCCCCTTTATCCTGAGCCAGACCTCAAGATGGGTGAGGGGGCAGTACCAGTCGAAGGTCTCCACGAAAAAGGCGAGGAACAGTGCGGCGATGTGTAGAGTACCTATGACCTTGTACCGCCTCCCCCACCACCCACCTATGATGATAAAGATGATCCAGACGAAGTGAAAGAAAACAACAGCATCTGCCAGCAGTCCGTAGGGCAAGGTTCCTCCCCGGTTCGGGGGACGTCAGACGTCAAGGACCACGGTCGCACGCCACCCCTCAGGGACCTTCGCCACCGAAAATCTCAGCATTGTCACCGCCTTGACGTCCGTCCTCAGCCGATGCCGTTCCGGGTTCACCTCCTCTCCCTGGAGGGTCGCCACGAGCGTGCATTCATCGGCACTTTTCTCGATGCGAAGCTCTGTCGGGAGGAGGATCAACCTCCTGGCGTCCTTGTAGAAGATCAGCTCGTTGAGGAAGTCGAAGAGGAGCATCTCCTCGTCGGTCTGGTCGAGCCTGACTTCCAGGGACTCGGTCTGCCGGACGGCGGTGAGATCTTCGACCATTACCTCCATCGTCGCCTTGGCAGCCTCCTGGAAGAGCTCTTCCAGTGTCTTCCCCCAGGCATTAAAGGCTATGTCCGCGTGGGCGATGTCGCCGCGGTATTCGTAAGGCATATCTCCCCCTGCCTACCCCTTGATGTTCCCTATCGGCACCAGGCGCGCTACCCTCTTGCTCAGCCCGGCCAACTCGGTCGCTTCGACCACCTCGTCGATGTTCTTGTAGGCGTCACCGGCCTCTTCGGCCAACCCGCCGAAGGAATCGGTACGGACATAAATTCCGCGGGCTTCCATGTCGCGTTGCAGCTTGTCGCCCCGGAAGCTCTTCTTCGCCTGGTGCCGGCTCATGGTCCGGCCGCTCCCATGGGCCGTGGAGAAGAATGCCTCCGCTCCGCTGTCGAGCCCCGCCAGCAGATAGGAGCCGGTCTCCATGCTCCCCCCGATGATCACCGGCTGCCCTGTCTTCTTGTAGCACTCGGGGAGGCCGTAGCCGCTTGGCCCGAAGGCCCTGGTCGATCCCTTGCGGTGAATCAGGAGCTCCTTTTTGCTGCCGTTTATCTCGTGCCTTTCCAGCTTCGCCGTGTTGTGGGCCACGTCATAAACCATCCTCATCCCCATCTCGTCGGGGGAGCGTTGGAAGACATCAGAGAAAACCTCCCTTATGCGGTGCAGGATCACCTGCCTGTTGGCGAAGGCCATGTTGACCGCGCATTTCATCGCGCTGAAGTAGGCCTGTCCCTCGGGGGAGTGGAATGGTGCGCAGGCGAGTTCCCGGTCGACGATCTTGATGCCGTATTTTCGCTCCATCACCGACAGAAAAAGCTTCAGGTAATCCGTTGCCACCTGATGCCCAAACCCCCTGCTCCCGCAATGGAACATGATCACCACCTGGTTGGGAATGGTCAGACCGAAGGCCGCTGCCCTTTCTGCATCGATGATGTTGTGCGGCTGCGCAACCTGGATCTCACAGTAGTGGTTGCCGCTGCCCAGGGTCCCGAGCTGGTTGAAGCCTCGCTCCACTGCCTTATCGCTTATCGATTCCGGGTCAGCACCGGAGAAGCATCCACCCTCCTCGGTCATCTCCAGGTCGTCCGCCGTGGCGAATCCACGGTTCACGCACCAGCGTGATCCCTGCTGAAGAACGGTCCTGAACTCGTCCGTGTTGAGTCGCACAAAACCGTGGCAGCCGACACCTGTCGGGATCCTGGTGAAGAGGCGGTCGATCAGCTGGTGCAGCCTGGGCTTGACCTCGTCGGCGTCGAGGTTGGTAAGGACCAGGCGCATGCCGCAGTTGATGTCGAAGCCGATGCCTCCGGGAGAGATGACCCCGGTGCCCGGGTCCAT
This sequence comes from Geomonas sp., assembly GCF_056994735.1. Lineage (NCBI taxonomy): Bacteria > Pseudomonadati > Thermodesulfobacteriota > Desulfuromonadia > Geobacterales > Geobacteraceae > Geomonas > Geomonas sp. The sequence goes on along the minus strand of NZ_JBXKJL010000047.1, from coordinate 29,476 downwards.
GGCCGCGACCCCTCCTATGGGAAATCCGTATCCCCAATGGCCGTCAGGCATGCAGTAGGCGTATCTTTGAATGCCGGGGAGGGTGGCGACGTTGGACACCTGTTCGAAAACGCCGGCATCCATCTCGTGAACCAGCTTCTCTGTGGCATAAATCCTGGCGGGGACCAGCATCCCCTCCTTATAGCTGACCGGAAGCTCCCAGATAGTGTCCGAAACTCTTTTCAACGCCGCTGGTACAGTCATAGTCCCTCCTCAGGCTTCTTGTGCTTGAGTTATACTACCATATTTAATGCGCAGTGGATTTGGCGGGAATGGGGTAACAGGGAAGAGGGGGGAGGGGAGGGCTCGATAACGGTAAGGTCCTGCTCCCTTGGGATCAACAGCAGGAGCCGGTGGTCTCGGTCAGAGCCTTTTTGCCTTTCGGGATTTGTGGATGTGCTTATGGTCTGGAACTATGGGGTCTTCTGCCGGAGGTTCTCCTCCCATCATGACTCACTCGCCGGATCGATCAAAGCCGACTATTGATCCCTTTTCAAGGAGGTCCTCGAGCTCGTGGTCGCTTACCACGTCATAGCTGAAATCGTCGTAGCAAACGAGGATGCCCATATATATTCACCTCCCTAAACGTAGGAGCGTCGCACTTACAGCACCTTATCGGAGACTTATGTGAATCCTTTAAAGGTTATTCCCGCTGATCTTGCCTCTGTGACCTCGACAGGAGCGGGAAATCGGGGGGAAAGCTAGTTGACAAGGGTACAGAGTGCCCTGTATGCTCGTTGAATGCCCAAAAGCTAGAGTGGAATAAATACGCAAAGAGGTAATGAAATGGATACTGAACGCAGGGATGAAATGGAGACGGAAGAGGAGAGCTTTGCCGAGATGTTCGAGCGCAGCCAGAAGGATTCCGGCAGATTGCAGCCGGGCTCGAAGCTGGAAGCAACGGTTCTCAAGATAACCAAGGATTGGGTCTTCCTGGACACCGGCCGCAAGGGCGAAGGGGTCCTCGATATAAAGGAACTGACGGATGCCGACGGCAACGTCACCGTTGAGGTAGGCGATAAGGTGACGGCCTGGTTCATCTCCTCGCGCAACAACGAGATGCGCTTCACCACCAAGATCGGCACCGGGAGCGCGGGTGCGGCCGGCAATGCCCAGCTTGAGGAGGCCTACGCCGCCGGCATCCCGGTCGAAGGGGTCGTCGAGAAAGAGATCAAGGGCGGCTTCGAGGTTAAGGTGGCCGGCTCCCGCGCCTTCTGCCCCTTCTCGCAGATGGCTCTCAGAAGGATCGACGACAGCTCGTCCTACGTCGGCAAGCACATGTCGTTCCGGATAATGGAGTACGCCGAAAACGGCCGCAACATCGTGCTGTCGCACCGGGCTCTCCTCGAGGAGGAGCAGCAGCAGGAAAAGGAAACCCTGAAGGAGACCCTCAAGGTCGGGGACCGGGTCAAGGGGACCGTAACCTCGCTACGCGACTTCGGCGCCTTCGTCTCCATCGGCGCGGTCGAAGGGCTGCTGCCGATCTCCGAGGTCGCCTGGACCAGGGTCAAGGAGATGGGCGAGGTTCTCTCTGTAGGCCAGGAAGTCGAGGTGGTGGTCAAGGCAATCGATTGGGAGAAGGGTAAATTCTCCTTCTCGCTCAAGGACACCCTTGCCGACCCGTGGGAAGAGACAGCGGGCGCGTTCCCGGAAGGTTCCTATCAAAACGGCACGGTTGCCCGCCTTACCCCGTTTGGCGCCTTCGTCACCCTGGCGCCGGGGGTGGACGGCCTGATCCACATCTCGAAGCTCGGCCAGGGGAAGAGGATTCAGCACCCGAAGGAGGTCCTCTCCGAGGGACAGGAGGTCGAGGTCAAGGTGGAAGGCATCGATCGGGAGCAGCGTAGGATTTCGCTGTCGCTGGCCTCGGTGAGCCGGGCCGAGCAGGAGCAGAGCGAGAGCATGGAAGCTTTCCGCAAGAAGGCGGCCGAGGTGCCGAAGGGAATGGGTACGCTGGGCGACCTGCTGAAAGCCAAGCTGGGGAAGGGGTAGGCATTGGAAGAAGTTTTCCCGGACCGCTCCTTTTTGCTGAAGCTGGCGCGGACTACCATGCCCTTCGGGAAGTATGCCGGAACCGTGCTGGTGGACCTGCCCGAGCCGTACCTGGTATGGTTGCGGCAGCAGGGCTTTCCGGAGGGAGAGTTGGGGGAGATGCTGCAGTGCGTATACGAGATAAAGCTCAATGGCCTCGAGTACCTCTTCGAACCGCTGCGGCAGAGGCGTCCCCGCTACTGAACTCCCCGTTTTAAATCCGACCACAAAGAAAAGACCCCCTTGCAGCAGCAAGGGGGTCTTTTCTTTGAGTGTCTGAGCGGCAACGCAATGATAATGGAGATGCGGGGGACGCTACCGCGTCCATTCCACCCGGACCATGTGCTGTTCGTGGCTCCATTTGTAGTGCAGTTCGCCGTGTTGGGACTTGTACACTTCCCGCCCCAGCTTTTGCGCCAGCTTGTCTTCAGTGGTAGTGACGGTGATTTGGCCGTCATCCTCGCTGATTTCCATGATCCTTCCCAGAGGGTTTTTCTGGCGGTGCTTGGCCTCTTCCTGGCTGATGGTATTGAGGATCTCTTCCTTGTGCGCGGCGAGATAGGGGCCTGAGAGGGTCACCACGCCGGCCGGGTTGTGATCCTCCATGCGCTGGCAGGCAGGGCACAGCGTCTCGCTGCCATGCTCGATTCCAGCGGTTTCCATCTGCCACCTCTTGTTGTGGTAGATTATGCCGCACCCCCGGCATGTTGTTCCCTCCGGCAGCCCACGCTTCGGCAGGTAAGGCCCCAAGCTCCTGATGTTGCGCTGCCCCTTCTCTTCCACACCCTGACTCTTGCTCGGATGACTGTATGCCATAGCCTACCTCCCTGACTTGTTCTTGGTCCGGATAGTATAGCACCTGATGTCGGCGGCGCATGTGGTGAGCTGAAAGAGTCGAAACCGCGGAAAGAGAAAATGATGGGGGTGACGTGAGTCTGTAGCGAGGGCGAGATCAGGTCAAGTCGGAAGGCGGGTCGGCGCTGGAATAAGGAAATGACGACGCTGTAACAGGGGAACGATGACGCTGCATGCGGCGAGGTGGCTGTAGCATCAACGAGTGGATATTGTAGCAGAAGACGGAGAAAACTGCGGGGGGGATGAGGCCAAGCAAGGATCAAGAGAGGATTGAATAAAGACCACGCAAACGAGAAAAGGGCCCAATGCCAAGCACTGGACCCTTCCTCCGAAAAAACGTAACTGGCGCTCAGTATCTGGAGATGCTTTATCCTTATCCGTCGGTGTAAGCTGGCTAGTAGTGAGATGCATGCTCCTTTTAGGACCATGTATTCGTCCCAGTGATCTAGTGTGACTTACCCTTTTTCAAGCGGTGTTTTACGCGCCTGGCGGATGAGATCTGCACGCCTATCGGCTTCATCTCCTTGAACGCCAGCTACCAACTCCAGGGTGCCGTAGGGTTTTGTGAGATAACTGCACTTATGTAAAGCATCTCCCCGGAAAACGCTTCAGGCAATTCCTTGCGGACTTGCACACCACGTCTGTAACCTGGGAATAAAGTGAAGTCAGTATCATCAGGCTTCTCGACGCAACCGATACCTGTACTCCAGAGCTGTTTTCAAAGAACTTTGGGAGAAGTATCTCTCCCATGATTTAAGTGTACGCCTGCCCCCCCAAAAAAACAACAATTCAGAAGTTGGTCCCTTTCTACTTAGCTCCTGCCATTTTTCTGTCAATCTTCAGTCGTCATTGGCTCCGACTAATGCGAGCAGGTGGTGCGGATGCTGACGCCTAAGACAGAGGTCCCTGGCGGTTATCAGTGAAGGGGGGTATGATAAGATTTAGCTTTTTGGAAGAGGGGGACGCCAATGCATGCGGATAAAGAGCTTGAGGCGAGAAAGGAGCGGATGCTGAGCGAGGACCTGCTGGCGCGAGGAATTCGTGATGCCGCGGTGATACGCGCCATGCGGGAAGTTCCGAGAGAGGCCTTCCTCCCTCCGGAGATGGAGCGTTTTGCCTACCAGGACGGACCGCTCCCCATAGAGGAGGGGCAGACGATCTCCCAGCCCTACATCGTCGCCTACATGATCGAGGCGCTGGAGTTGCAGGGGCAGGAGCGGGTGCTGGAGATAGGGACCGGCTCGGGTTACGCGGCGGCGGTGCTGAGCCATTGCGCGGCGGAGGTCTTCACGGTGGAGCGCCTCCCGGTACTGGCGGAACTGGCCCGGGAGCGCCTTGAGAGGTTGGGCTACCGCAACGTTCTGGTGCACCTCGGGGATGGCACCATCGGGTGGAAGGAGCATGCCCCCTATAATGGCATCGTGGTCACCGCGGGGGCGCCGGAGGTGCCGGCGGAGCTGATGGCGCAACTCGCCACAGGGGGGAGGCTGGTGATCCCGGTGGGCCCGACTCCGCACCTGCAGAACCTGGTGCGGGTGCGCCGACTCCCGGACGGGGAGTTCAGGCTTGAGGAGCTTTGCGCGGTCCGCTTCGTCCCCCTGATCGGCGAGCAGGGGTGGTGACTTCCTCCGGTCAGGCCGGTGCGGGAATCACGATGTCCGAGGTCGGGACCTCGTCAAGGGCGCTCAAAAGAGTCTCTTCGCTCATGCCGGTCAGCTTGGTCAGCAGGCGCCGCAGCGGGTCCGGCAGCGGCGCCGGGATCTCGATCGCCTCCCCGGTCGCGGGGTGAACCAGCCTGGTAGTGAATGAATGGAGGGCATGCCCGGCAAGACCTAGGACACTCTTGCCGCCGTAGCGCTTGTCGCCGAGGATCGGGTGGCCGATCATCTTGAAGTGCTGCCTGATCTGGTGCATCCTCCCGGTCAGGGGGTAGACGGCGACCAGGGCCGCACCGCCGCCGTGAAAGAGCCGCAGGTAGCGGGTCTGGGATTCCTTCCCGTCCAGCGGCGCATCGATTTCCCCCTGTCTGGGGAGCTTTCCCTCGACCAGGGCCAGGTAGAGCTTCCCCAGTCCCTCGTCCTGCACCATCCTGCCGAACATCCCAGCTGCGACCGCACTCTTAGCCATGATGACCGCGCCGGAAGTCCCTTTATCGAGGCGGTTGACCGGCCTGAGCCTTCCGGTACCGTCCCTCTTCTGCAGGAATCTCTCTCCCAGTTGGACGAGGTTTTCCTCTTCCGGATCAACCGTGCGGTGGACGGCAAGTCCGGGGGCCTTGTTGACGCAGACGATCCAGCTGTCCTCGTACAGGATGTCGAGGTCCGGGTTGTCGCGGGCCAGAAATGCCGCGGTCTTGCTGCTCTCCTTCAAGGTGACCTTGTCGGCGCGCCTGAGGATCTGGGAGGGGTCGGCGGCTGCGCCGTTGACGGCCAGGTGGCCGGAGCTGATCAGTTTCTTGAGGTAGGAGAAGTTAGCGGCAGGGAGGAGGTTTCGCACGAAACTGTCGACACGCCGGAAATGGTCTTTCGGTTCTATTTCGTAAGTTAGCATGGAGCGAGTATAACCTCATGAGGGGAGCGGTGCAAGGCAATTGGAGGGCCCGGTCCCGAGGTGGCAGGAACAGGCCGGAAGGCGCGCCCGGGAATGGGGGACGAGCATGGGGGACGAGCGTGGGGGCAAGGGGGGGCTGCCGCAAATGAGGCAGACGCTGGAGCATATGAAGCTGTCGGAGCACGTTGTCCCTATCGATGGCGCTGCCGAACTGGTTGTAATGATTGGAATGATGCTGGTTGGCATGTTACCTGCTACGCGAATCGGCAAAACCACTTAAGGAGATCCAGCATGAAAAAAGTTCTCAGCAGCATCATCGCAGTCGTCGTCGCCGTTGCTTTCGCAGGCATCGTTTCCGCAGCCGAGCCGAAGAAAGAGGCTGCACCCGCAGCTCCGGCAGCAGCTGGTGAAGTGAAGAAGGAAGAAGGCAAGAAGGTCGCCAAGAAGGCTGACAAGAAAGCCAAGAAAGCTGGCAAGAAAGCAGAGAAGAAGGGTGAGAAGAAAGAAGCTGCTCCGGCTCTCCCCGCAGGCCACCCGCCGGTCGGGAAGTAATCCGCGGCAACACGCAGTATAGAAGCAAAAGGGGCGCATCCGCCAGGATGCGCCCCTTTTCTTTGTCAGCAGCTCGAAAAGCCTCTACTTCTTGACGTTGTAGAAGACCTCGGCGCCCCTGAAGATTGCCACTTCGTCTAGCTCGTCCTCGATCCTGAGGAGCTGGTTGTACTTGCAGACGCGGTCGGTGCGGCAAAGCGAACCGGTCTTGATCTGCCCGGCGTTGACGGCCACTGCCAGGTCGGCCAGCGTGGTGTCCTCGGTCTCGCCGGAGCGGTGCGAGATGACGCAGGTGTAGCCGGCACGCTTGGCCATCTCGATGGCGTCGAGGGTCTCGGTCAGGGTCCCGATCTGGTTCAGCTTGATCAGGATGGAGTTGGCGATCCCCTTCTGGATACCCTCCTTCAGGATGGCCGGGTTGGTCACGAAGAGGTCGTCGCCCACGATCTGGATCCTCTTGCCCAGGCGGTCGGTCATCTTCTTCCACCCTTCCCAGTCGTTTTCAGCCATGCCGTCCTCGATGGAGATGATCGGGTACTTGTTGACCAGGTTCTCGTAGAAGTCGATCAGCTGATCGGCGGTCTTTTTCGGCTCCGCCTCGTTCTCGAGGGTGTAGACGCCGTTGTCGAAGAGCTCGGAGGAGGCGACGTCGAGGGCCAGGAGGACCTCCTCGCCCGGCTTGTAGCCCGCCTTGGTGATCGCTTCCATGATGACCTCGAGGGCCTCCTCATTGGACTTGAGGTTCGGTGCGAAGCCCCCCTCGTCGCCCACGGCGGTGTTGTAGCCCTTGGCTTTGAGGACGCCTTTCAGCGCGTGGAAGATCTCGGCTCCCATCCTGAGGGCTTCCTTGAAGTTGGAGGCTCCGGCGGGCATGATCATGAATTCCTGGATGTCGACATTGTTGTCGGCGTGTGCGCCGCCGTTGATGATGTTCATCATGGGAAGCGGCAGCTCCTTGGCGTTGGCGCCGCCGATGTACTGGTAAAGCGGGAGGCCGACTTCTTCGGCCGCGGCCTTCGCTACCGCCAGCGAAACGCCGAGGATGGCGTTGGCGCCCAGGCGGCTCTTGAAATCGGTCCCGTCGAGGGCCAGCATCCTCTTGTCGATCCCGGCCTGGTCGGTGGCGTCCATGCCGGTGATCTCGTCTGCGATGATGTCGTTGACGTTGGAAACCGCCTTCTCGACCCCTTTGCCGAGGTAGCGCCCCTTGTCCCCGTCTCTCAGCTCAAGCGCCTCGCGCTCGCCTGTCGATGCACCGGAAGGCACCGCGGCCCTGCCCATGGCGCCGGAATCGAGGAAGACTTCGACCTCCAGGGTCGGGTTACCTCTCGAATCAAGGATCTCTCTGGCGTACACGTCGGTTATCTGGCTCATATCTCCCCCCTGCTGATTTAATTATAAACGGAGCTTAGCCCGTTAATGGAATTCTCGTTATATAACATAATGCCGGGCAAATGGAAGGGCTTTTGGTAAATTTTTCTAACAACTCTCTTCCCCCCTCGGGACCGCCCGGGCGACTTCGTTTAGATTGACAGTAATCCGCCAATAAGGATATATTGTCTCCTTGTCCTAAAACCACAGTCTCTGTCCTATGACACGGGAACTATTGCCATAATGCCCACCGAGAGCGGCGACAAACAGAAATTCTCATCCAGCTCGCTCATCCGGCTCTGCAACTGCTGGATGGAAGCGGTATCAGCCTCATTGGCCGGCGAGCGGTATCAGAAGCGTTCCCGCTTCGTGCTGCTTATGTTCACTGCGCTCTTCCTCACCCTGCTCATCATCCCCAGCCCCCAGTTCCTCTCGGTCAACTACCGCGAGGGTGACATTGCCACCTCCGATATCCGCGCCACCCAGGACTACCTGATCGAGGACCTGCTGCTGACCGAGAAGAAGCGCGCCGAAGCCGAGGCCGCGGCTCCCTTTGTCTACAGCCTCGACGCCAACGCCAACCTCGAGATCGTGCGCCGGTTCGAGGACGCGCTGAAGTCTATCCGGGAGAAGAGGGATGAAGGGGACAAGGGGTGGGCTGCGGCGGCAGGGGCTTTTTCGGTGGAGCTCTCGCCCCAGGAGTTCGGGGCGCTGACCAGGATAAAGCAGGAGCGGGCCTTCCTCTCCGAACTGGGACGGCAGATGGCCCCCCTGTACCGGCTGCGCATCGTCGCCGACCGTGCCAGGTTCGCCAGCGACCGGAGGCACGGCATCATGGTGATCGACCCCGGGAGCAAGCAGGAAGTCGCCGGAGGCGATTACTCCTCGTATCTGGACCTTGCCGCGGTGCGCCAACAGGCTGCCGCCATGGACCTGTCCCATCCCTCGGGCAGGAAGGATCAGGCGGCTGTCAAGGCTGTACTGCAGCGGATGATCTCCCCCAACCTGACCTTCGACCGCGACGCCACCGAGAACAGGAAAGCCGAGGCCCGCGCGGCGGTGCGTCCGGTCCTCTTCAAGATGAAACGGGGCGAGATGATCGTGAGGGTCGGGGAGCGGGTCTCCTCCGAACAGGCCATGAAGCTGGAGAAGATCTTCAAGACCAGGAACCTGACCCCGATGGTGACCGGCTTCGGCATCTTCGGCATGGTCGTCGTCCTCTGCTACGCCCCCTATCGCTTCGGCCGCAAGAACATCAGGAAATTCAACCCGACCAACAAGGACATCCTGCTCCTTTCCCTGCTTACGGTGGTCAACTTCGCACTCCTGAAGCTGGTCTTCGCCGTCTCCACCGCCTTGGGCGGCCTCTTTCCAACGGTTGACACCGCGAGCTACTTCTACCTCTTCCCCTTCGCCGCCAGCGCCATCATCGTCAGGATCATCCTCAACTCCGAGGTGGCCCTGGTCTACTGCGCGGTCTGCGCTCCCCTCACCGGGATCATGCTCAACAACTCGCTGCAGGTGGTGATCTACGCCCTGCTGGGGGGGATCGTGGGCGCCCACGGGGTGCGTCAGTGCAAGGAGAGGGGGACCATCTATTCGGCCGGGCTCAAGGTGAGCGTAATCAACATGGCGGCCGCCCTCTGCTTCCACGTCTACGGCGACAGCACCCTCTCGCTGCAGACCATCTACTGCCTCATCTTCGCCCTCCTGGGCGGCTTCATCAACGCCGTCTACGTCTCCGGCACGGTCCCGCTGATCGAGGCGCTCTTCCACTACACCACCGACGTCAAGCTCCTCGAACTCGCCAACCTGAACTCGCCGCTTCTGCGGGAGCTGATGATCCGGGCGCCGGGGACCTACCACCACAGCGTGCTGGTCGGGAATCTGGTCGAGGCCGGCGCCGAGGCCATCAGCGCCAATCCCCTCCTGGCAAGGGTGGCGGCCTACTACCACGACGTCGGGAAGCTGAAGAAGCCGCAGTACTTCATCGAGAACCTGCAGGGGGAGGAGAACCGTCACGACAAGCTCTCCCCCAGCATGAGCGCGCTCATCCTGATCTCCCACATGAAAGAGGGGGTGGAACTGGCCCGCGAGCACCGTCTGGGGCTCCCCATCATCGAGATCATCCGCCAGTCCCACGGCACCTCCCTGATCAGCTACTTCTACCTCAAGGCCAAGGGGATGGAGGTCCCGGGCTCACCCCCGGTCGACGAGCGCGACTTCCGCTACCCCGGGCCGAAGCCCCAGACCAGGGAGGCCGGGCTGGTGCTCCTCGCTGACTGCGTGGAGGCTGCCTCGCGTACCCTGACCGATCCCACCCCCGCCCGTATCCAGGGGATGGTGCAGAAGATCATCAACAACATTTTCATCGACGGGCAGCTTGACGAGTGCGAGCTGACCCTGAAGAACCTGCACGAGATAGCCAAGAGCTTCAACCAGATACTCTCCGGGATCTATCACCACCGGATCGATTACCCGGAGCCGGCTTACAAGGAGAAGAGCATTGCCAGGAAGGGTCCAGAAGATAGCGATAGCGAATCGCCAAAGACGGAGGCCGGTCGGGACGACGGCGTTGCGAAGGGTGGCGCAGAGGATCTTAGACGCCTTGGGATGTCCTGAGGCGGAACTCTCGGTAACCATCGTCGGGGACCGCTCCATCAGGACCCTGAACCGCGATTACCTGGGGCGCGACAAAGCGACCAACGTGATTTCGTTCGCCATGCAGGAGGGGGAGTTCGGCTCCATCAATCCCGAGGTCCTGGGTGACGTGGTGATTTCGGCCGACACCGCGGCCCGCGAGGCCGAGGAGGCCGGAGAAAGCTTCCTGAGCCGCCTTTACTTCCTCCTTTTACACGGCATCCTCCATATAACCGGCTACGACCACGAAAGAAGCGGAGAGGCGGAGGCGGCCCGCATGGAGGCCAAGGAGCGGGAAATCTTTGCCCGGCTCCGGGAGGAGGGGCTTGTCTAGCCCCGGCGGCGAAACCATTCCCCGTCCGCGGAGGGGGAGGGCCGGGGAGGAAGAAGGGCGCCTGATCCGGCACCCCTTCTTCGACCCGTCTTCCCGCCGCGCCGGGCAAGAGCCAAGCTCGCTTAGGAGGGGATGAGATGAAGCCAACCCGCTTCATCGATTCGGTCAACTGCGCCATAGACGGCATTCTCTACACCGTCCGGACGCAGAAGCACATGCGGCACCATTTCATGGTCGCCCTGCTGGTCCTTTGCACCGCGCTCCTTTTGCGGGTCAGCGGGTTGGAATTCATGCTGCTGGCCCTGGCCATCTCCTTCGTGCTCTTCGCCGAACTCCTGAACACCGCCATCGAGGTGGTGGTCGACATGATCTCGCCGCAGTTCCACCCGCTGGCCAAGATCGCCAAGGATGTCGCGGCCGGAGCCGTCCTGGTGGCCGCCTTCGGGACCGCTGTCATGGGGTACCTGGTGCTGTCCAAGTACCTCTTCCCGCTGCACAGGGGGGCTCTCAGCCTGATCGGAACCCCGTCGGAAGTCGCGTCCGTAGTTTCCGTGACTTTGGTCCTGATCGCGGTGATAATAATGAAAGCCGCCAGCGGCAAGGGGACTCCCCTCATGGGAGGGGCACCCAGCGGCCATGCCGCGGTGGCTTTTTCGATTGCGACCTCGGTGTCGCTCAACACGCAGGACCCGCTGATCTCCCTCCTGGCCTTCACCCTGGCCGTGATGGTGAGCCATTCCAGGCTGCTATTGCGGATCCATACCATACGAGATGTGGTGGTGGGGGGGCTGACCGGGACTTTGTTGACCCTGGCGGTGACGATACTTTTCAAGGGGGTCAGTTGATCGAAGGCAGGAGAAGGACTAACGCTAACGGAGGGGCAAAACCGTTGGAAGAGGAGAATGGACGAAAAGGGCAGGGGCTGATCGAGTCCATCACCAGGCTCTTGTACGGCAAGAGGAAGGTGACCGAGGCGGAAATCCAGGAGATGATGGATGCCGGCGAGGAGGAAGGGCTGATCAACCGGGAGGAAAACGCCATGATCCGCTCGATCCTGGCGCTGGGAGACTCCGTGGTCCGCGAGATCATGCTGCCGCGAACCGAGATGGCCTGCGTCTCAATCGAGGACGAGGTCAGCAAGGTGCTGGACGAAATCATCGCCTGCGGACACTCCCGCCTGCCGGTCTACGAGGGTACCATAGACAACGTCATTGGCCTCATTTACGCCAAGGACCTCCTGAGGTACTGGGGGCAGGCGGACCAGGACATCGAGCTCAGGACCCTGATCCGTCCCCCTTTTTTCGTCCCGGAGACCAAGAACCTCGAGGAACTCCTGCATGACTTCAAGAAGAGGCGGGTCCACATCGCCGTGGTCATCGACGAATACGGCGGCACCGCCGGGCTGGTTACCATAGAGGACCTGCTGGAACAGATCGTGGGGGACATCCAGGACGAGTACGACCTGGAGACCCAGAAGTTCACCGTGGAAGAGGACGGGGCGATCGTGGCCGACGCCAGGCTCCCCATCGAAGAGCTCGAGGAGCATTTCCAGATCGTGGTGGAGAGAGAAAAGTTCGAGACGGTGGGGGGGCTGATCTTCCATCTCACCGGGCGCATTCCGTCGACGGGCGAGATCATAGAAAACGATTCGCTGATCATGACCGTGCTGGAGGCGGATGAGCGCCGGATAGCCAAAGTTCGCATAGTGCCGCGCGAGTCGCGGATGCAGGATAAGGAAGCGGAAGCATCGTGAAAAGGCTGACAGCGCTCCCCGGGGACCGAGGGGCGCTACCATATCTGCTGGCACTACTCTCCGGGACCATGCTGGCCCTCTCCTTCCCGAGGCCGGGGCTTTCCCTCCTGGCCTGGGTGGCCTTCGTGCCGCTTTTCGCTGCCGTGGCAGGAGTTCCGGCCAGGGCAGCCTTCAAGCTGGGCTTTGTCGCCGGGCTGACCGCCTACGCGGGGATCCTTTACTGGCTGAACATCGTCATGGTCAGCTACGGCAAGCTCCACTGGACCGTCAGCGGCTCCCTGTATCTTCTTGCCGCAGCCTACCTCGCCCTCTATCCCGGCGTCGTCATCGCGCTGGTGAGGCGCGCGGAGGGCAGGGGGATTTCGGCGCTCTGCTCGTTTCCGGTGCTGTGGGTCGGAGGGGAACTGATCCGCTCCTACCTCCTGACCGGGTTTCCCTGGGCCAACCTCGGCTATTCCCAATACCGCACCCTGCCGCTGATCCAGATCTGCGCCTTGACCGGAGTCTACGGGGTCAGCTTCCTGGTCGCCTTCGCCAACGTGGTCTTTTACCGGATGTGGGTATGGCTGCGGGAGAAGGAGGCCCCCTACCCCGTTCGCGGTTTCCTGGTCTTGCTGGTGCTGCTGGGCGCCACCCTCGGCTACGGGTTCAGGGCCCTCACCATGCCCGAGAAGGGCGCGACGCAGCGTGTGCTGCTGGTGCAGGGGAACATCCCGCAGGACGTGAAGTGGGACCCGGCTTTCCAGGAGTCGACGGTGGAGACCTACGAGAGGTTGTCGCGGAAGGGCTGCCAGTCCCGGGACACCCTGGTGGTCTGGCCCGAGAGCGCGCTCCCGTTCTACTTGCAGGGGGAACCGGCTTACGCGGCACGGGTGAAATCGCTGGCGGCCGAGCTTAAGAGCTGTCTGGTGACGGGGAGCCCGGCGATGGAGAAAGAGGGCGAACTGGTCCGCTACCTGAACAGCGCCTTCCTGATTTCCCCGGCCGGCACGGTAGTCGGCAGAAGCGACAAACTCCACCTGGTGCCCTTCGGCGAGTACGTTCCGCTTAGCTCGCTCTTTCCCTTCGTGAACAAGCTGGTGGCGGGGATCGGGGACTTCTCCCCCGGAAAGGGCGCCATGCCTCTGGAGACTCCGGGGGGCAAGATCGGGGTGCTGATCTGCTTCGAAGGGATCTTCCCGGAGGTGGCCAGGGCCTATGTCGAGCGCGGGGCAGGGATTCTGGTCAACATCACCAACGATGCCTGGTTCGGAAAATCTTCCGCCCCCTACCAGCACCTCTCCATGACCGTCTTCCGCGCGGTGGAGAACAGGGTCCCTCTGGTCCGTGCGGCCAACACCGGGATTTCATCGGTTATCGACAGCAAGGGGCACATCCGTGCCATGACCCGGCTCTTTGAGGAAGCGACCCTCGGCGCCGAGGTCAGGCGCGGAGAGGGAGGGACCTTTTACAGCCGTCAGGGCGATATCTTCGCCCTCGCCTGTCTGGGAGGAGCCCTTGCCATCGTCTTCGCCTGCTTTTGGAGAAAAACCGGTCCTGCATCCCCTTCCCCGGATGGGAATGGTTAGAAAGGGGGCCACAACTACCGTTTCCCTCCCGGGGCGGGGGCCCTAACCATTCGCCCTTCTGACCAATTGAATGACGCAAATTGACTACCCGGCGAAACAGGTGAATTTCCCCCGCGAAGCGCCTCTATAAAGGTCCTTCGCGAGATAAGCAAATAAAGGAGCAACAGATGTTCAGAGAAGAGATAGCCAAGGTCGAAGGGCTCGCAGAGCGGATCAACAAGCTCCGGGGGTCTCTTTGACGTAGCTGACAAGAAGGAGCGGATGCAGGAGCTCGATGAGCAGACCAACCATCCCGACTTCTGGAACGACGCCGAAAAGGCCCAGAAGGTACTCAAAGAGCGGATGGCCATGGAGAAGGATGTCACCTCCTGGGAGAGCCTGGACACGCAGGCCCAGGACATCCGCGAGCTGATCGAACTTGGCAGCGAGGAGGAAGACGAGGGGGTCCTATCCGAGGTCTCGGCCATGAACGCGGAGCTGGAGGAGGGGGTGACCCGGGTGGAATTCCGCCGCATGCTCTCCGGCCCGCACGACACCTCCGGGGCCTTCGTCTCCATCAACGCCGGGGCCGGCGGCACCGAGTCGCAGGACTGGGCGGAGATGCTCCTCAGGATGTATCTCCGCTACTGTGAGAAGAAGGGGTGGAAGACCGAGATCACCGACTATCAGGCGGGTGAGGAAGCAGGTGTCAAGGGAGTCACCTTCTGCGCCACCGGCGAGTTCGCCTACGGTTACCTGAAGGCGGAAGCGGGGATACACCGGCTGGTCCGTATTTCTCCTTTCGACAGCAACGCCCGTCGCCATACCTCGTTCGCCTCGGTCTTCGTCTTCCCCGTGATCGAGGAGGACGACATCGACGTGAAGATCTCCGAGAGCGATCTCAGGGTCGACACCTACCGCTCCAGCGGCGCGGGTGGCCAGCACGTCAACACCACCGACTCGGCCATCCGCATCACCCACCTCCCCACCGGCATCGTGGTGGCCTGCCAGAGCGAGCGCAGCCAGCACATGAACAAGGCGACGGCGATGAAGGTGCTCCGTTCCAAACTCTACGAGATGGAACTCAGGGAACGGGAAGCTAAAGCTGCCGACATTGCGGGCGAAAAGAAGGAGATAGGGTGGGGAAGCCAGATCCGCTCCTACGTGCTGCATCCCTATAAGATGGTGAAGGACTTGAGGACCGGCGTCGAAAGCGGCAACCCCGATGCCGTGCTCGATGGCGCGCTGGAAGATTTCGTGGTCCCCTACTTGATGGGGGTACGCAGGGAAACCAAGGATATATGAAGGCGTGAATGGTGAATGGTGAATCAAACCCTGTGGCGGGGCGGGACCCTTCAACCGGAGTGGCTTTGCGCTTAGAGGATGCTGTTGATGGTAAAGAAGATTAAGATTTTTACGATTGGTCTGCTGCTGGTTGTAGCCGCAGCCACAGGTTGTGCCGCCCAGCGCGCAGGCCTCAAGAGCGTGGGGTTCGCCATCCAGGTGGGCGCCTTTTCCGAGGTGAAGAACGCCGAGCGCCTGACCAGGAGGCTGCAGGACCAGGGGATCGAGGCCTTCTACTTCAAGAGGGAAAACGGTATCTATGCCGTGCGTTTCGGCGACTTCCCACGCCGCGAACTAGCCCAGAAAACGGCCCAGAAACTGGTGAAGGACCGCGTCATCACTTCGTATTTCATTGCCACCCCGCAGCCCGAGGTCGCCGCCGTACGGGAAACCTTCCTGGAAAAGGCCCCTGCGACTTCGCTGACCAAGCCCCCCAAAGCCAGGAAGCAGGAACCTCAGCCATCCCGGCGCGACAAGAGCGATATGGGAGCCATCGCCGCCAGGACCGCCGAGCGTTTCGTGGGCATTCCCTATCGTTGGGGCGGCGACACCGTGGTCGACGGCATGGACTGCAGCGGGTTCGTCCGCGCTGTCTACAACCTCTGCGGCGTCAACATCCCCCGCACCTCACGCGAACAGTTCAAGGTAGGGGATGTGATCGGCAGGGAAGAGTTGAAGGACGGCGACCTGGTTTTCTTCGGGGGGTCCCCCGAAGAGATCAGCCACGTCGGCATCTTCGTCGGCAACGGCCGCTTCGTTCATGCCCCCCGCAGGGGCGACGACATCAAGATTTCCACCCTCGACGACGCCTACTTCGTCAAAAGGTTTATCGGGGCCAAGAGGTATTTCTAGCCTCGAGACGGTGAGTACCCGTGGGAGGAGCATCCTTCCCGCGTCTGCCGTCCCGCCAGGGGATCTGCCAGGGGATGGCCGCTTCCTCTTCGGAGGTTCGCGCCGGGGATGGCGCGCCTACAGAGCTAGACAAGGTAGCGGCCGATAAAATGCCGAGGTTGACATCGGCCAATTAAACATGTAAGAACCGATAGGCTGGGCATTAATAAATGGCCGGCAGGAGCCTCGGCAGGTAAGGGAGGCTCCACCACGGATAATGTAAAAACGCTACAGGAGCAATGATGGCATTCATAAAACCTTTCAAAGGGGTGCGCCCCGCTAAGGAGCTGGCGGAGAAGGTTGCCGCTCTCCCCTATGACGTAATGAGCACGGAAGAAGCCATCGCGATGGCCGCCGGCAACGATTTCAGTTTCTTACATGTCTCACGGCCGGAGATAGACTTGCCGGGGGATATTGATGTACACTCGGACGAGGTCTATGAGAAGGGGCGCGAGAACCTGGCCTCTTTCCTGGCGGAGGGCGTGCTGCTTCAGGACGAGGCGGATCGTTACTACGTCTACCGCCAGAAGATGGGGGGGATGACCCAGACGGGGCTGGTGGTCTGCGCCGGGGTCGACGACTACCAGAGCGGGGCCATCAAGAAGCACGAGCTGACCAGGGCGGACAAGGAGGAGGACCGGGTCCGGCACATCGATGCCCTCAACGCCAACGACGAGCCGGTCTTCTACACCTATCGCAACGACCCCGCCATAAGCGCCGAGATAGAGAAGGTGACCAAGCAGGCGCCGCTGTACGACTTCACCACCGGGGATGGCGTCTCCCACACCCTCTGGTCCATTACCGACAGAGCCCTGATGGATTCGCTTACCAGCCGTTTTGCTGCCATTCCCACCCTCTATGTCGCCGACGGCCATCACCGCAGCGCCGCCGCCAGCCGGGTGCGCGACCTCAGGAAGAGCGCCAACCCCAACCACGACGGCAGCGAGGAATACAACTTCTTCCTCACCGTGATCTTCCCGGACAACGAGATGACCATCATGCCCTACAACCGGGTGGTGAAGGACCTGAACGGCAGGAGCATTGCCGAATTCATGGCGCGGGTCGCCGAGCGTTTCGACGTCAGCCCCATCACCGGACCGCTCAGCCCGTCCCAGCGCCACCAGTTCGGCATGTACCTGTCGGGAAAGTGGTACGAGCTCGCTCCCAAGGAGGATACCTTCAACGAGGAAGATGCCGTGGCCTCGATGGATGTCTCCATTCTCCAGGACAACCTCCTGAGCCCGGTGCTCGGGGTGCGAAACCCGCGCACCGACCAGCGGATCCACTTCGTAGGCGGCATCCGCGGCGTCCAGGAACTGGAGCGGGTGGTGAACTCGGGGGAATACCAGGTAGCGTTTTCGCTCTTTCCGACCTCGATCGAGGAACTGATGGCCCTGGCGGACCTCGACAAGATCATGCCCCCGAAATCGACCTGGTTCGAGCCCAAGCTCAGAAGTGGTCTCTTCGTCCACATGCTGGATTAGCAGTAGAGAAGTAGAAACGAAAAAGCTGATGGAGGATGTTGTTGATGCGCAACGTTGAGAAGTTCATAGTCTTGCTGCTGCTGATGGCGGCGGTTTCTATCCCGGCCTGCTCCCAGAAGGATGTCACCGCTGCTCCTGACAAGGCTGCCGAATCGTCGGTCCCCTCGGGGGCGGTGAAGACCTCGTCGGGGCTCTCCTATACCGATCTCGTCCAGGGGGCCGGCGCCTCGCCTACCTCAGGCAAGAGGGTCTCCGTGCACTACACCGGCTGGCTGGTGAATGGCACCAAGTTCGACAGCTCGGTGGACCGCGGCCAGCCTTTCGTCTTCAGGATCGGCGCCGGCGAGGTCATCCCCGGTTGGGATGAAGGGGTCATGTCCATGAAGGTCGGCGGCAAGAGGAAGCTCTTCGTTCCGCCGCAGCTCGGCTACGGTGCCGCCGGTGCGGGCGGGGACATCCCACCGAACGCCACGCTGATCTTCGAGGTCGAGCTTCTCGACGTCGAGAAGTAGCGGATAAGCGGGGCGCTTGCAAAAGCACCGGGACGCTGTAAATTTGTGACTTGTCTTTTCATCACAACCCGATCCCGGGAGGTGCCAGATGCGCCTGATCCCGCTACTTTGTGCCTCGCTGTTTCTTCTTTTCGCCTCCTCTGCTGAGGCCGGCCAGAAGACGGTGACCCTTTTCCTGGACGGCGCCAGGGTTGAGCAGGAAGCCTTGGCGGTGAAGGGATACCTGGCGTATCCCCTGCCGGACTCTATGGTGCCCGGGTCTCTGCGGGTGAAGCCGAAGGGGGAGGGGAGAGTCCTCAGGGTGGAACTCCTCCCGGCGGAGCGGGATCGCCGTCGGGCCAAGGAGATCGCCACCCTGGAGGAGAAAAAGGGGCGCCTCCAGGAGCGGTTGCAGGATCTGTCCAAGCGCGAGGAGATCTTCGCCGCGGCGGTGAAGTCGCAAAGCGGTAAGAGTCCCAGAAAAACCAGGGCCAATCCCGATGCCCTGGAGTCACTGCAGCAGGGGACGGGATTCGCACTCTCCCAGCTTGATTCGGTCTACCGCAGCCAGCGCAAGTGCGAAAAGGAGATCGAGGCTCTCGACCGCAAGCTCGCCTCGGCCAAAAAGGGGACGGCGGTAGCAAGGATCTGGATCTCCGGAGCCAAGGCGACCATCTCCTATCTAGTCAGCTCCGAGCGCTGGACACCTAGCTACGACCTGCGCTGGTCGGGTGATGCCAGTGGCGAACTGCTGCTGCATGCGAAGCTGTCGACCCCGGAGAAAGGGGTGCTTTACCTCGTTTCCCACGGCACTGTCGCCGAGGGAACGACGGGCCAGCCCGTTCGCGGTGACTACCCTCTGTTGTCGCGCCACCCCTTGACACTGAAAAGCGGCGGCCGCAGCGATCAAAGACCCCTGTCCTTCACCTTTACCCCCATCGAAGCTGCACTCCCTCCCGGCGAGGCCGCTGCCTACTGGCGCGGGGAGTATCTGGGAAGCGGCCGGTTCTCCGGGAGAGGGGCGTCAGAGTTTTCCATCGGCAGCAAATGAAGTTCCTTGCCTTTAAATTATTAGAATGCTATAAGATGTCATTTTGTGATGCAATGCAGCTATTCCATGAACAAAGGAGGAGATATGCCGGCAACAACTTCAGAGTTCACCAAAGCACTTGAGATAGGCCGCCCCCCCAACGTGGCGCGGCTTTTCCCGAATTCCAAGGCGCTGCTGGTCAGCGGCAAGGTCATTGACCGCGCCATGAACGCCAAGGGACATGCCCTGGCCCTGGCCGCCAACGGCAGGAACCACTTCGTGATCCGCGGGGTGCTCGCCGCCGCCCAGAGGGCCAACGCTGCCGTCATCATCGAAATAGCCAAGTCGGAAGGGGGCCAGAAGGCCTACTGCCCGGTCAACTACTGGAACATCGCCCGCCAGGTCGATGCCGTCTGCAACGAGCTCGGTATCACCATCCCGGTTGCCATCCACGCCGACCACTACGGCATCAAGGGCGCAGGCGACATAGCTTCCGCAAAGATCGAAATCCCCAGCATGTTCGACGCCGGCATCACCTCCATAGCCATCGACGCTTCCCACCTCCCGGACGAGGAGAATCTCCTCGCCAACCTGGAGCTCAACAGCTACATCCCCGGCTGGGCCGGTCTCGAGACCGAGGTCGGCGAGATCAAGGGCAAGGAAGGTCTCTCCACCGTGCCCGAAGCCCTCTTCCTGATCAGGGGCCTCAACGCCCACGACATCTTCCCTGACTGGATCGCCCTCAACAACGGCACCACCCACGGGATCGAGGCCAGTGACGCCGGCATCCAGGTCGACCTGACCGCGGAGATCCACGAGGCCATCAAGCCCTACGGCGTGAACGGCGCCCAGCACGGCACCTCCGGCAACAGCTACGACAGGCTGCGCCAGATCGCCCAGAAGACCCGCACCACCAAGGCCAACGTGGCCACCGCGCTGCAGTTCGTCTCCTGGGGCCTCGAGGTCAACGAGTACGGCAACGCCAAGCTCGACTCCAACGGTAACTTCATCAAGGTTCAGGGTGAAGGCATGACCGAGGAGCTCTGGGCCGAGATGGTGGCCTTGGCCGAGTCAAAGGGGTGGAAGAAGGGTGACTACAAGAACCTCAACCTCCCGTTCGAGAACAAGCTCCTGGCCCAGCCCAAGGAGGTTCGCGAGCGTATGGCCAAGAGGGTCGAGGATTTCGCCTACACCCTGATCACCGAGGTCTTCAATTCTGCTGACACCGCGCCGCTGGCCATCGCGGCCCTGGTCAAGGCCGGTTCCTACGACCTCCCCCCCAAAGGGAAGAGGGTCGAGAACCCCGCCGACTGGACCAAGGACAAGCTCTCGAAGCAGGCACAGGGTCTTTCCAGGGACAAGGGGCCTGCGGGCAACTTCGAGGATTAATACCTTCTGCAACTGAGGTAGATGAAAGGGGGCTCTTTGCCCCCTTTTTTATCCGGCAGCCCAAGGGGGAGAAGATGCCAGACAGGAGAAGTTTTTCCCGGGTAGATTTCCGGGTCTCTGCATTGCTACAGGGGGAGGGCGTTGCGCTAAAGGGGGAGGTGAAGGACCTGAGCCTGCACGGTCTTTACCTTGAGACTCCCGAGGTGCTCCCCATCGGAACCCCCGTGGAGATAACCATTTACCTCTCCGCCGCCGATGATCCCATCGTGATCAATGTAAGCGGCAGCGTCGCCCGGCTCATGCCGGAGGGGATGGGATGCGCCTTCGACAAGATGGATGCGGACTCCTTTGCGCATCTCCGCAGCATCATCTCCTATCAGGGAGGGGACGAATCGAAGGTGCTGGCGGAATTCGCCGAGTACATGATCAAGAAGAGACGCGATGGCTGACGCCGAATCTTCATCCCTACTGGTGCCGCTGGAGCAGTGGTTCGGATCTTTCTGCGCTTCCTTCCGCAGCGATGATGCGGAGGTGCAGCGCAATTACGACCTTAAAGAAATCCACACCCGGAAGGTGTGCGAAGCGGCTCGAGTGATCGCCATGGGTGGATCTCCGCGGCGCCTGCTCCTCGCTGAGGTCACGGCCCTCTGCCACGACCTCGGGCGCTTCCCCCAGTTCCACGAGTACGGCACCTTCAAAGACAGCGATTCCCTGAACCACGCCTGCCTCTCCGCGGACATCCTCAAAAAGAGCTCTCTGCTCGATTTCCTCTCCACCTCGGAACGAGATAATGTCATCACTGCCGTGAGGCTGCACAACGTCTACCAGATCCCCTCCGGGCTCGCACCGGAGGCCGAGGATCTCTTGAAGATCGTGCGGGACGCCGACAAGGTAGACATCTGGCGAGTCTTCATCGATTTCTTCCATGCACCCGACTCTGAGCGGGCCTCCGCCGTGGGGCTAGGCTTTCCCGACCTCCCGCAGATCTCTCCTGAAGCCCTGGCTCAGGTACGCGCGGGAAAGATGGTGCAGCTATCCGTCATCAAAAGCCTCAATGATTTTAAACTGCTGCAACTTTCGTGGCTTTATGATATTAATTTCCAGAGTACCCTTCGGATGATCATCGATCGCCGGATCATCGACCAGCTGGCGGCAACCCTTCCTCAGGAAGAGTCTGTGCTGGAGGTCTTGAGCGGGCTGCGCAGTTATGTCGTGCGGAAGGTGAAGGAACTGTAGCCCCTGTACTCATTTGTCGGGGGTAGCAGGTTTGTTAGTGAAAGACAACAAAGGAGCAGGATATGAAAAGAGGTCTCAGGTTGTTGACCATCCTGACGGCACTGCTGGTGACCGGGATGCTGGTCGCGGAACAGAACGCTGAGGCACGGGCCGGCGGAGGGCGCTCCATGGGGAGCAGAGGGGCGAGGAGCTATTCGAGGCCGGTGGCACCGCCATCACAGATGCCTTCCCGTCAGTATGCGCCGAGCCGGCCAACCACGCCGACGGCCCCGCCCTATCAGCAGCCCTCGCCGGGATTCGGTCGCGGCTTCGGGGGGAGCTTCCTCGGTAGCCTCGCCGGCGGTATGCTGGGCGGCATGCTCTTCAGATCCCTCGGTTTTGGCGGTGGGGGCGGCTATGGCGGCGGTGGTGGCATTGGCCTCTTCGAGATTCTGCTGCTGGCGGGAATCGGCTACATGATCTACCGCTTCGTAAAAAAAAAGCGGGAAAATGAGGTGACCTACAACGAACCGGGGAAGGTCATTAACATGAACGAGTACCAGCGGCAGGATCAGGGCTTCGCCCCCCAGCAGGACGCGCGGGGAGAGGTGGAGGAAGGCCTTTCCTACGTCAGGCAGATGGACCCGGGCTTCGACGAGCGGCGGTTCAACGACAGCGTGATGGACATCTTCTTCAAAGTCCAGGGGGCCTGGATGAACCGCGACCTCTCCACGGTGTCGGGGCTTGTGACCGACGAGATGCGCGGCATCCTGCAGGGCGACATCGATAACCTGATTCGGGAGAAGAAGGTCAACCGCCTGGAGAACATCGCGGTGCGCAGCGTCGAGATCTCCGAGGCCTGGCAGGAGAGCGGCAAGGATTTCATCACCGCCATGATCTACGCCAACCTCCTCGACTACACCACCGACGATACCACGGGCGCCGTGGTGGCGGGGAGCAAGACCGACCCTGTCAAGTTCGAGGAATACTGGACCTTCACCCGCCCTGTCGGCAACAACCCCTGGAAACTCAGCGCCATCCAGCAGGCGTAGGGTAGTTTCCGGCAGTCATGCAGCATCAGATTGGCCATCCACAAACGGGTGGCCAATCTATTTTCGTGATTCTGAGTGCCTGCGCATCCTTTACCGCCTGCTCCCTCTCTCCCTACGGGAGAGCAACTGGTGAGGGAAACAGACGGAGAGGGGCGGCTGGCAGCGATTACGAAAGACGACACGGAACGGAAGACTCTTTGGAACTGAACTACGTAAAGCTATTTTTCATTTTCGAATCGAAGGTCGATCTTCCCGATCCTTACCTCCTTTTCGCTGCACGGGGCGATTTCGACGCCGCCTTTCGCAAGGCTCTCCCTTGCCGGCGGGCCGACTGCACCGGCTGTCGTTCCATGTCGAGCTGCCCGTATCCCGTCAACTTCGGCCAGCAATTGGCCAAGGATCCGGAAGCGGTGAGGCGCCACCAGAAACCGCCCCTTCCCTTCGTCTTCGAGTTCCCCGTCTTCCCGCCGGTCCCCAACCGGGGCAGGAACTTCGAGTGCGCCCTCACCCTCTTCGGAACCGCCGTGCAGGAGGCCCACCGCTATCTGGCAGCTGTCGAGATTCTCCTGCGGGGGATAGGAGCGGTGATCACACGCGTCGAGGCCGACTGCCCGGGTGGGGGGAGGACCGGTGTAGCGACAGAGGATCAGCCCGCTCTCCCTCTTCTGAGTGCGCTCGACCCGACCGGTTCCGGCCCCCTCGCTCCGGACAAGGTCACACTGCAGTTTGTCACGCCGCTCAAGCTCATGCACGAGGGGCGTCTTCTCAAAACTTTCACCTTTTCCCACTTCGCCCGCGCCCTGATGCGCAGAGTCTCCTCGCTCGCCTACTATTATGAAGGGGCTGAACCCTCGCTCGACTACCGCTGGTTGTCCCAGTGCAGCGAAGCGATTGAGGTCCTGAGCTCGGACTGTCGCTTCGTATCTTGGGGTGGGCGGCCCTGCGGAGTCATGGGGCGGATGGTATTCGGTGGTGACGTCGAGCCCTTCCACCTCCTGTTGCAACTGGGCCTCGCCACCCACCTTGGCAAGGGCGCCTCCTTCGGCTTCGGGACCTACCGTATCGTGGCGTGACCCTCTTTTCCCGCCGATCCCCTCGTTTCCCCCGGTCCTCGTTGCCGCTCCCTAAGCCGTTGATTTCCTGCCGTTTCCGCCCGTCCCGTCAGCCCCGTTCCTTGTAAAGGCTCCCATCTCGGTTAGAATACCCTAGGTGCGCAGCAGTTAGACGAAGCCGAGGGAGCCTTCTCATGGGCCAGACGATCTGGAAGCCTTTGCTGGTGACAGCCTTGCTCATCCTGCTGCTCGACCTGTTCTACAGCAACATCGTGAAACAGACGGCGGAGCGCGGTGCCGAGATCAGCTACAGCCGTTTCAGGGACGAGCTCGCGGCCGACAACGTGAAGAAGGTTACCCTCAGGGGAAGCAGCGCCAAGGGGGAATTCCGTACCCCCATCAAGCTCCCTCCTGTCCAGGACCAGAAACCGGGCATGGTCGACACCGCGCTCTTCAGCTGCAACCTTCCCTCCATGGGTGATCCCAGTCTCCTCCCGGAGCTGTTCAGCAAGAAGGTCGAGGTCACTGCGGTGCCGGCCGAGACCTCGGCCGCCGGCAGCATCTTTCTCTACCTCCTCCCCTGGTTGCTCATCCTCGGCGTCTGGTGGTTCATCGCCAGAGGCATGAAGTCCCAGGGGCCCGGCGCCATGATGGGAGGCTTCGCCCGCTCCGGCGCCAAGGCCTACACCTCCGAACGCATCGATGTCACCTTTGCCGACGTCGCCGGCATGGAAGAGGCCAAGCAGGAGCTGCGCGAGGTGGTGGAATACCTTAAGGACCCGAGGAAGTTCCAGCAGATAGGGGGCAAGGTCCCGAAGGGCGTGCTCCTCGTAGGCCCGCCAGGCACCGGCAAGACCCTCCTTGCCCGGGCAGTGGCAGGGGAGGCCGGAGTCCCCTTCTTTTCCATCTCCGCCTCCGCCTTCATCGAGATGTTCGTCGGCGTGGGCGCCAGCCGGGTGCGCGATCTCTTCGCCAGCGCCCGCAAGGTTCTCCCCTCGATCATCTTCATCGACGAGCTCGACGCCGTCGGGCGCAGCCGCGGCGCGGGTTTCGGCGGCGGCCACGACGAGCGGGAGCAGACCCTGAACCAGCTTCTCTCAGAGATGGACGGCTTCGATCCCCATACCGAGGTGGTGGTGATCTCGGCCACCAACCGGCCGGACGTGCTCGACCCCGCGCTCCTTCGCCCCGGGCGGTTCGACCGCAACGTGGTGATCGAGCGCCCCGACTGGCGGGACCGGGAGAAGATCCTCAAGGTGCATACCAGGAAAATCCCTCTGGCGGCGGACGTGGATCTGGCAGTCATTGCCAAGGGGACGCCGGGGATGACCGGAGCGGACCTGGAGGGACTTGTCAACGAGGCGGCCATCCTGGCTGCGCGGGACAACAAGGTGGTGGTGAGCCTTGAGGACCTGGAGCGGGCCAAGGACAAGCTCCTCATGGGAGGCGAGCGCCACATGGTGATCTCCGATGAGGAGAGACGGATCACCGCCTACCACGAGGCCGGACATGCCCTGGTGGCACGCCTTCTTCCCAGCACCGACCCCGTCCACAAGGTCACCATCCTCCCCAGGGGACGCGCGCTCGGCGTGACGCAGCAGCTCCCGGAAGACGACCGCTACCACTACCCGCGGGCCTACCTCGTGAACAGGCTTTGCGTGGCTCTGGGGGGAAGGGTTGCGGAAAAGATCGTCTTTAACGACATCTCTTCCGGGGCCCAAAGCGACCTTAAGCATGTGACCGAGTTGGCGGAGAAGATGGTCTGCCAGTGGGGGATGAGCGAGAAGATAGGGGCGATGACCTTCCCCAGGGGAGAGGAGCATCCGTTCCTGGGGATGAAGCTGGCGGAGGAGAAGACTTTTTCCGAGGAGATGGCCTGGCTGATAGATCAGGAGATCGCGGCGCTGATCCGCGGTGCTGAAGGCAAGTCGATGGAGCTGGTCAGCGGCAACCGCAGCAAGCTGGACGCCCTTGCCGCAGCCCTCCTCGAGGAAGAGACCCTTACCGGCGCGCGGGTGGACGAGATCCTGTCGGCGGCGTGACGGAGGTCGCCCTGGTCGAACCAGTGGAGTGGAAGCCGAGTTTCAGCCGGAGGGCCGTGGCGCCTGCCTGGTAGATGACCTGCCTAGTAGATGATGATATATCCCTTCCTGGTCGCAATCCCCGTAATCTCAAGGGTATCCTTGATCCTGTAGGTCTCGCCGTCCAAGGTGAAGATATATCCGCCCTCCCCATCGGGAACGGCCAACTCGATCAGTGACTCAAAGCTTGCTGTCTTGACAGTTTCCATGCTGGCGACTATAACACCAATTTTCCTGCCGGTAAAGGTCCTACGCTATTGCATTATTTCTTTTTTATGTCATAGTACTGTCTGCTTAAAATCCATCAATCTTCCTCTCTGAAGCACCTGACACTATGGCTCAAACAGTCCGCAATCAATAGCTCCTCAAACAGAGACAGCTCCCTGTGAGTAAATAGCCGTCCCATGAGTACCGCGGAAGCTGCGAGTGACAGATTCGGCTTCGTCCCGATGGCTTGATCTTCACAGGATGACTGGAGTGGCAACATGGTGGAAAGCCTCGACAGGACAGAACCTGAAATAATCGGAAATCCCACTGCAAGCGAGGTGGTCATGGCAAGACACAGAAAGAGCGGCATCCTCCTGCATCCAACGTCCCTTCCGGGCCCCGGCGGTATCGGCTCGTTCGGTGAGGAGGCCAGGCACTTCATCGATTTTCTTCACCGGGCGGGGCAGACTTTGTGGCAGATCCTCCCGCTTGGGCCGTCCGCATACGGCAACTCGCCTTATTCCTGCTACTCCGCCTTTGCCGGCAATCCGCTCATGATCAACCTGGAGGCGATCGTCGACGAGGGCGACCTGATGCCGCAGGACCTCAAGCACGATGCGCCGTCCGAGCGGGTTGATTTCGGGGCAACGGAACTCTACAAGTCGGGGCTCCTCAAGGAGGCGGCTGCGCGCTTTTTTGCCGAGGCTCACGTCAAGCGGAAGGAGGAGTTCTGGCACTTCTGCGATACCACCTTCTGGCTGCACGATTACGCGCTCTTCATGGCTCTGAAGGAGCTCTTCAACGGACAGAGCTGGAATGATTGGCCGGATCCGCTGGCCCAGCGCGAGCCCGAGGCGCTCTCGGCCTGGAGCGAAAAGCTGGGGTCGGCCATCGGAGAACAGAAGTACATCCAATGGCAGTTTTTCCGCCAGTGGCGGAAGCTGAAGAACTACGCCAACGT
Organism: Geomonas sp.; assembly: GCF_056994735.1. Lineage (NCBI taxonomy): Bacteria > Pseudomonadati > Thermodesulfobacteriota > Desulfuromonadia > Geobacterales > Geobacteraceae > Geomonas > Geomonas sp. The sequence continues at coordinate 2,607 of NZ_JBXKJL010000047.1, read as the reverse complement.
CCTCGGCATCTGTATCGTCGGGGACATGCCCATTTTCGTAGCCTACGATTCCAGCGATGTCTGGGCGAACCCGCACCTCTTCTATCTGGACGAGAAGGGAGTCCCGATCGTCGTCGCCGGGGTTCCGCCGGATTACTTCAGCAAGACCGGGCAGTTGTGGGGAAATCCCCTTTACAACTGGGACCGGATGGCGCAGGAAGGGTACGGCTGGTGGATTGCGAGGCTTCGCAACGACCTTTCCCTCTACGACATGGTGCGTATCGACCATTTCCGAGGCTTTGAGGCGTTCTGGGAGGTCCCGGTCTGGGAGAAGACGGCGATCAACGGGCGGTGGACCAAGGGACCCGGGGAGTCGCTCTTCCATGCCCTTCGCAATGCCATAGGCAACCTCCCCATCATCGCGGAGGATCTTGGTGTCATCACACCGGAAGTGGAAGCGCTGCGCGACCAGTTCGGCTTCCCCGGGATGAAGGTCCTGCAATTCGCCTTCGGCTCCGGCCACGATAACCCCTACCTGCCGCACAATCACGTCAAGTCCTGTGTCGTCTACACCGGAACCCATGACAACGACACCACTGCCGGGTGGTTCGAGTCGATGAAGCCGAAGGAGCAGAAGGGGGTGCTCTCCTACTTCGACCGGGAGAAAAGCGAGATAGTGTGGCAGATGGTGAAATGCGCCCTGGCCTCCGTGGCGAACTACGCGATCATCCCGATGCAGGATCTCCTCGAACTCCCCACTTCAGGCAGGATGAACATCCCCGGGGTGGCGGGAGGAAACTGGAGCTGGAGATGCCCGGCTGACGCCTTCAGCGGCAAGCTTGCCGCGAAACTGGCCCGTGCTACCGAGGTGTATGGAAGGCTTCCTGATTAAGTCAAGATCTCTTGCGCAAAATTGTTGACAGATGAGATACTGTTTTGTATACCTCTGCTCAGGCTATACTCTATCAAAACAGTATGTAAAGCACAGGAGATACCAATGTCAGACAAATCCCTCGGATTCAACACTCTTGCACTCCATGCCGGCCAGGAAGTGGATCCAGCCACTCTCTCCCGTGCTGTGCCCATTTATCAGACTTCTTCCTATGTGTTCAAAAACGCCGAGCACGCAGCCAACCTCTTCGGTCTCAAAGAGTTTGGCAACATCTACACGCGCCTGATGAACCCGACTACGGACGTGCTGGAGAAGAGGGTGGCCGAGCTTGACGGCGGCGTCGCCGCCCTCGCGGTAGCTTCCGGTCAGGCGGCCACGACCTACGCCGTTTTGAACATCGCCAGTGCGGGACAGAACATCATCGCGACCAGCTACCTCTATGGCGGGACCTACAACCTTTTCCACTACACGCTGCCCAAGCTCGGGATTACGGTCAAGTTCGTCGACTCTTCCGACCCGGAGAACATCCGCAAGGCCATCGACGAGAATACCCGTCTCGTCTACAGCGAGGCCATCGGCAATCCCAAGAATAATGTGGACGACTTCGAAGCCATCGCCAAGGTCGCCCATGACGCCGGCATCCCTTACATCGTCGACAATACCGCTGCTACTCCCTTTGTCTTCCAGCCGCTCAAGCACGGCGCCGACATCGTGGTCTACTCCCTGACCAAGTTCATGAGTGGCCACGGCACCAGCATCGGCGGCTGCGTGGTTGACGGCGGCACCTTCCCCTGGAACAACGGCAAGTTCCCCGAGTTCACCGAGCCCGACCCTTCCTATCACGGCCTCAAGTTCTGGGATGCACTCGGCAACATCTCCTACATCATCAAGATGAGGGTTGAGCTCTTGAGGGACCTGGGCGCCTGCATCTCGCCGTTCAACTCCTTCCAGATCATCCAGGGGCTCGAGACCCTCCACGTCAGGATGCAGCGCCACGTCGAGAACGCCCAGAAGGTGGCGGAGTGGCTGGAGCAGAACCCGCTGGTTAGCTGGGTCAATTATCCTGGCCTCCCAAGCCACAAGGACCACGCCAACGCCAAGAAGTACCTCAAGGGTAACGGCGCGATCATCGGCTTCGGCATCAAGGGTGGTCTGGAGGCAGGGAAGAAGTTCATCGACAACGTGAAGCTGCTGTCGCACCTCGCCAACATCGGCGACGCTAAGAGCCTTGTCATCCACCCGGCCTCGACGACCCATCAGCAGCTCAATGCGGAAGAGCAGCTCGCCACCGGCGTGAGCCCCGACTTCATAAGGCTCTCCATCGGCATCGAGGACGTCAACGACATCATCGCAGATATCGAGCAGGCTCTGCAGGCGGCGCAATAACTGTTCTGCCGTCACCATTCCGGTTTTACCCAGAGCTGCCAAGGACATCCTTGGCAGCTCTGTTGTTTTTATCCCTCGCCCTCCGGGAGAGGGTGGCCGAGGGCCGGGAGAGGGTGGCCGAAGGCCGGGAGAGGGTGGCCGAAGGCCGGGTGAGGGAAGGGGCCCCGCAGGCGCCGGTGCTTTGTGGCAGGTCTTTTCCCTGAGAGGCGGTCTGGGTGTTGTGCGGCTTAAGTAAAACTAACTATAAACCCGTTGACGCTGCCGAGACCTTTTGTTATAACCACACCTCGCTGATGCACGAGGCGCTTCGGTCGAAACGAAGAGAGCACGGGCAGCAGAAAAAAGATTGA
>NZ_JBXKJL010000046.1:0-18386 GCF_056994735.1 Geomonas sp. | reverse complement strand
TCCTCGTTGACGACGAGGACCCTGATGTCGGTGTTGCGCGGTTTCCTTTCGATGACGGTGGTCACGCGGCAGATCCTCTGCGGCGAGTTGCAGTCGGAGCAGAAACCGGTGGTGGCGCAGGGGGTGGCAAGGCTGAGGCGCTTGGAGTTTGGGGGCGCGGCATAGCTCTTGATCCTGTGTATGGCGTCTTCCACGGTGCCATCGACGAGCTTGTTCCTGCCGACCACTACGATGACCTTGAGCGGTCCGAAGAACATCGCCGCAACCCTGTTGCCGTTGCCGTCTATGTTGACAAGCTCACCGGAAAGGGTGACCGCATTGCTGCCGGTAAGAAAGAGGTCGCAGGTCAGCTGACGGCGGCAGATGGCGAGTTTTTCCTCAGGGGTCAGCCCCGGCTCGCCATGGTTCAGGATTTCCTTGCCCATCGACTTCAGCCTGTCGGCGAGCTTCAGTTCTGCGACGGACATGGAACCGCCGAAGCCTATGCTTTTGGCGGTGGCGGCTTCGTTGACGATGTAATGGAAGACTTCTTCGCCGCTTTTGCAGTAGACGGCATCGAAGCCGTTCTTCTTCAGGCTGTCGATAGCCTTTTCGCACTTAAGGGCATAGGCCCAGTCATTGAGTTCGTCTGTCTTGCTCATGCGCTACCCCCAATCTCTTTGTTTAATGATGGTAGGGGCGAATAATTATTCGCCCTGCTTTGGCATTCGCGATGCTGTTCCTAGGCAAATCCCCCCTGTCCCCCCTTTGTCAAGGGGGGGACCAGTGGTGGGACGTTATACACGGTTCCATGATTGACAGTTCCATGATTGACGGGTTCACGGTTGACCATTCACCATTCACCATTCACCATTCACCATTCACCATTCACGGTTCACGGTTCACCCGCGGTTGGCGAGGAGATCGCGCTCGTAGGGCCAGTACTCGCCCATCATGGAGATGAGATACTTCATCCTGGTCTTGAACTCGAGACGCCACTCGTCCTGCTCCGGGAAAGCTCGCTTCTCGCGCACAGCCTCGCAGAGCTCCTTCCCGAGTCCCCGGGCTTTTTCGAAGAGCGCCTCCTGGTCCGGGAACGTCCGGAAGCCAGCTCCGGGGGAGCCGATCTTCCCAACACACTGCATCCCAACGGAGTTGGCGATCCGCGCCATGTAATCGAGCACTTCTTCGTCACCGCCACCGCCGGACGTTTCAACCACGACGGCATATTTGCCTTCCAGCGCGGTGGTATGAGCCAGCCCGTTGCACCTGTCAAAGAAGGCCTTCATCTGCGCCGTGACGCTGAAGATGTAGTTCGGACTGGCGTAGACGACGGCGTCGGCGGCAATGAGCTTGTCCTTGATGCTCTCGTAGTCGTCCTTGATCGGACAGACGCCGACCTTGTGGCAGGCGTCGCAGGCAACGCAGGGGTTGAGGGGAGTCTTGGAGAGGGAGAGGACCTCCACCTCTGCGCCCGACTCGGTAGCTCCCGCGAGAACTTCCTCTAAAAGTTTTCCCGTGGAGCCCGCCATGCCGCGCGGGCTTCCATTTATGGCAACAATCTTCATCTTGAATCTCCTTACATGCCTTTTAGCGCGGGATCGAAATCTGATAACTTCGGATTAACCCGAGAGTCTTTTCCGGAGTCTTTTGGTTTTTCGGATTTCAATCGGATTCGATCCGACTTTATCCCGCGCCAAGTTTTTGCAGCTACTTCACGATCAGGCTCTTGCCGGTCATCTCCTTCGGCTGCGGAAGGCCGAGGATCTCCAGCATGGTGGGTGCCAGGTCGGCCAGGACGCCCTTCCTGAGCTTCACCCCTTTCCGGGAATCGTCCACCAGGACCACGGGCGCCATGTCGCAGGTGTGCGCGGTGTGAGGTCCGCCCTGGTCGTCGACCATCATCTCGGCGTTGCCGTGATCGGCGGTGATGAGAACCACACCCCCCTTTTCCCGAACCTTGTCGACCAGCTTGCCGACACATTCGTCGACTGCCTCAACCGCGCGGATCGCGGCTTCCATGATCCCGGTGTGGCCGACCATGTCGGCGTTGGCGAAGTTGAGGATGATAACGTCGTACTTGTCGTCATTAAGCCGCTTCAGCAGCTCCGCGGTCACCCCGTAGGCGCTCATTTCCGGCTTCTGATCGTAGGTCGCCACCTCTTGGGGCGACGGGATCAGCGCCCGGTCCTCGCCCGCGAAGGGAGTCTCCCTGCCGCCGTTGAAGAAGAAGGTGACATGGGCATACTTTTCGGTTTCCGCGATCCTCAGCTGGGTCAGGCCCGCATTGGCGATGACCTCAGGGAAGATGTTGGTCAGCTCCTGCGGTCCGAAAGCCACCGGGAGGCCGAAGGACTCGTCGTAGGTGGTGAGGCAGACGTAGGAGGAAAGCTTCGGCCATACCTCCCGTTGGAAGCCATCGAAAGCGGGATCGGTGAAGGCGCGGGTGATCTCGCGGGCGCGGTCGGAGCGGTAGTTGAAAAAGATGAAGGCGTCACCCTCGGTCAGTTTGCCGACCGGGGCCAACCTGTCAACGATGACACTCGGCATCACGAATTCGTCCGTGACCCCTTCGCCATAGCTATCCCGGATCGCTGCCTCTGCCGACGGATACGTCTTCCCTTCACCCAAGACGATGGCGCGGTAGGCTTTCTCGACGCGGTCCCACCTGTTGTCACGGTCCATAGCATAGTAGCGTCCGATGACGGTAGCGATCCTGCCCATCCCTATCTTGGCGATCTCGCCTTCCAACCTGGCAAGGTACTCGGCCCCGCTTTGCGGAGGAGTGTCGCGGCCATCCAGCAGGCAGTGAACCAAGACATCCTTCACCCCCTGACGCTTGGCCATCTCGATCAGTGCATAGAGATGGGTATCGTGGGAGTGTACGCCGCCGTCGGAGAGAAGACCGGCCAGATGGAGTCTCCCACCCGCCGCCTTGCACTTCTGCATGCACTCGACCAGCACCGGATTCTCGAAGAAGTCGCCATCTTGGACCGACTTGCTGATGCGGGTCAGGTCCTGGTAGACGACGCGCCCGGCGCCAATGTTGGTGTGGCCGACCTCGGAGTTCCCCATCTGTCCGGAGGGGAGGCCGACCGCCATCCCGGAACCGTCGATCTCGCTGGTGGGATATTCGGCGCTAAGGCGGGTCATGTTCGGAGTCTTAGCCCTGGCTACGGCGTTGTTCTCCTGTTCGGGGTTTATCCCCCAGCCATCGAGGATCATCAAGAGCAGAGGTTTCTTTGACATGGTCTTCTCCCTCACTAGTGAAATAAAAAAGGTGAAGAGAACTTCACCTTAATGCACTACACGTTACTCATGGTGGTACGGCTCACCGTTGATGATGGTGAACCCGCGGTAGATCTGCTCCAGCAGAAAGACCCGGACCATCTGGTGGGTGAGCGTCATCTTCGACAGCGAGATGGACTTGAAGGCCTGGCTGCGGAAGCTGTCGGTGAACCCGTAGGCCCCGCCGATGGCGAAGACCAGGTCCGACACCCCCTGGTCCCGGCTGCGCGAGAGGAAAGTGGCGAACTCGGGGGAGGTCATTGACTCCCCCCGCTCATCCAGCACCACCAGCCTTGCGCCCTTAGGGAGGAGCTTGGAGAGTCTTTCGCATTCCCGCTCCCGCATGGCGGGCGCCGCGGCACCCTTCTCCTCCCGGGCCTCCAGGATCTCGAGCGGCAGGTAGCGCCGGATTCGCCCGGCATACTCGTCGATCCCGGCTCGGACCCAGGGTTCCTGGGTCTTCCCGACCCAAAGGAGCTTCAGCCTCACGCCGGTTCTTTATTTTCCCAGAGGTGTTCCTCCGGAATCTTCACCTCGGGCGCACGGCCCCAGAGTTCGTCCAGGTTGTACAGGGCGCGGACATCTTCCTGGAAGACGTGCACGATGATGTCGCCGTAATCGACCACAATCCAGCGCCCCTCGTCATACCCCTCGGTATCGAGTGCCTTATCGAAAGGCTTCAGCCCAAGTTTTACGGAATCGGCGATGGCCTGTACCTGACGGTCGGAGCGGCCGCTGGCCAGGACCAGGTATTCGGCAATGCTGGAGATCTTCCCAATCTGCAGGACTCTTACGTTGAGGGCTTTCTTATCCAAAGCGAACGCCGCGCATTTCACCGCGCGCTCTTCCGCCGAAAGGAGTGCTTCATTTTGCATCGATATATAACCTCTGTTCCCTTATGTAGTGATCGACCGCATCCGGAACCAGATACCTGATCGACCTCCGCCCCCTGACCAGCTGGCGGATATGACTGGACGAGATGTCCAGCAGGACTCCGTCGAGCGCGTAGACGCAGTGACCGGAGCTGTGATTTAGACGTTTAGCCGCGGCATCATAACAAAATTCAGATGTCATGGCAACAGGGAGGGCCTTGGTCAGACTCTTGATGGTCGATCCCGGCCGCTGCACGCAGATGATGTTGGCGAGGGCGAAAATAGCGGCATATTCGCGCCAGGTGGAGATGTCATTGAAGGAGTCGGCGCCGACGATGAAGTACAGCTGGTCGTCGGGATACTCCGTTTTCAGGGCGCGGAGGGTGTCGATCGAGTACGACCTGCCGCCGCGAAGACCTTCCATGTCGGAGGCCAGGAAGTATGGGTTCTCTGCCACCGCCAGGCGCACCATCTCCAATCGGCTGGCGAAAGAGAGTTCCCCCACCGTCGGCTTGTGGGGAGGAGTGGCAGCCGGGATGAAGATCACCCGGTCGAGTCCGAAGACGTCCCGTGCCTCCTCCGCGATCCGTAGATGCGCGTTATGTATGGGGTTGAAGGTCCCCCCCAGTATCCCGATCTTCATGCTGCTTTGCCTCCGGTCTGGGCTGCACGAACGTCCTTAGAAATGCGCCCTTCGACAGGCTCAGGGCGAACGGTTTCACAATGCTTCAGTTCCGATTTACGGTATCGGTCTTCGTTCCAGCGACTGCTATGCCACAGTGAACGGAATTGACAAGGCAGTTCCCGTTTAGGGTACCAGCTTCGTCCCAGCGGCAGCGATGTCAGGGCGAACGGAATTCACGATGGCAAGGCCGTTTACGGTACCGTTCCTTTCGCTGCAACTATCTGTAATCCGTTCGATTGCCTTACGGGCGCACCTGACCGTCACCGTAGACGATGAACTTGGTAGTGGTCAGGTCGGTCAACCCCATCGGCCCGAAAGAATGCAACTTGGTGGTCGAGATCCCGATTTCGGCACCGAGCCCGAGCTGGTTGCCATCGGAGAAGCGGGTGGAAGCATTGACCATGACAACCCCGGAGTTGACCTCGCGAATGAACCGCTGGGCGTTCGCATAATCGCCCGTGATGATCGATTCGGTGTGCAATGAGCCGTAACGGTTGATGTGCTCGATCGCGGCATCCATGTCGTCGACGACCTTGGCGGCAAGGATCAGCTCCAGGTACTCCGCGTGCCAGTCCTCTTCGGTGGCCTTCTTCGCCTTGGGCGCGAACTGCCGGAAGATCTCGTCCCCCCGCAACTCCACCTTCAGGCCGTGCAGCACGTCATAGATGAAGGGCACGAAGCTCTCCGCGATGTCCCGATGGATCAGCAGCGTCTCCAGGGCGTTGCAGACGCCCGGTCTCTGCGTCTTGGCGTTGATCACTATCTCGCGCGCCATCTCGAAATCGGCCGTGGCATCGATGAAGATGTGGCAGACGCCCTTGTAGTGCTTGATGACCGGGATCTTGGAGTTTTCCACCACGAACCTGATCAGGCTCTCGCCGCCGCGCGGGATGATGACGTCGATGAATTCTTCCTGCTTGAGCATCTCCTCCACACCTTCGCGCTCGACGAAGGGGATGAGGGAGAGCGCCGCCTCCGGGATGTCCCGCTTGGCCAGCTCCTCTTTGAGGAACCTGGCGATGGCGACATTGGAGTAGATCGCTTCCGAGCCGCCGCGTAGGACGACCGCATTACCGCTCTTCAGGCAGAGCACGGCGGCGTCGGAGGTGACGTTGGGCCGGGATTCGTAGATGATGCCGACCACGCCCAGCGGGATGCGCATCTTGCCCACCATCAGGTCGTTCGGGCGCTTCCACATCCCGGTGACCTCACCTACCGGATCCGGGAGTGCGGCAACCTCGCGGATGGCGTCGGCCATCCCCTTGATGCGGGCTTCGTCGAGCATGAGGCGGTCCAGCATCGCTGCCGAAAGCCCCCTCTTCTCCCCAGCCTCCAGGTCCTTCTTGTTCTCCTCGATGATGTGCGGCGCGTTGTTGATCAGCGCCATCGCCATGTCCATGAGGAGTTCGTTCTTCACATTGGAAGACAGCCTGGCCATGGCGAACGAAGCCTGCCTCGCGTCAGCTGCTATCTTACGGATTCTTTCGGCAACGGTCATTTCATACCTCCTTAAACTTTCACAAAGGCCCTGCCGGCTCCCCCTTTAACAAAGGGTCACAGCAGAACCAGGTTGTCCCGGTGGATGACGTCGTCCCCATAGCGGAAGCCGAGGATCTTTTCGATCTCGCTGCTCTTGTGCCGGCTGATCAACTCGATCTCCTGGCTGGAATAATCGACGATGCCGCGGGCGAATTCCAACCCGTCCGGCGCCACCACGCGTACGCAGGCGCCGCGGGCGAAGCGCCCCTCAACGCTGGCAATGCCGGAGGGGAGAAGACTTTTGCCGTGCTTCGCCAACACCTCCCGCGCCCCCGCGTCGACATGAATCGATCCCGCCGGTCTCAGTGTGTAGGCGATCCAGTGCTTGCGCCGGTTAAGCGACTGACCAGAGGGAAGAAAGAGGGTCCCTATCTCTTCTCCGGCCATGACTCGGGTCACGTTCCCCTTGACCTTCCCGGCGAAGACCACGGCGGCAACGCCTGATTTGGTCACCTTCTTGGCGGCCGCGAGTTTGGTGGCCATGCCCCCGGTCCCGACGGAGGTCCCGCTGCCGCCGGCGCCGCGCTCCATCTCCCGGGTAATGCTCCTCACCTGGTGGATGAGAGTGGCCCCTGGATCGGTGCGGGGATCGGCGGTATAGAGCCCGTCGATGTCGGTCATGATCAGCAGAAGCTGGGCCTCGACCAGATTGGTCACCAGCGCCGAAAGGTTGTCGTTGTCGCCGAACTTCAGCTCGTCGACCACGACCGTGTCGTTCTCATTGATAACAGGAATGATGCCGCAGGCAAGGAGCGTGTCCAGGGTGCCGCGGGCATTCTGGAAGCGGCGCCTGTTAGCCAGGTCGTCCCGCGTCAACAGGATCTGCGCGACCGTCAAGTCGTACCCGGAAAAGGCCTCCTCATAGGCCCGCATCAGCCTCGACTGCCCGATGGCCGCGGCAGCCTGCTTTTGAGGCAACGTGTTCGGCCGCCCCCCCAGTCCCAGCACCTTGCGCCCGGCGGCAACCGCCCCTGACGACACGATCACCACCTCGATCCGCCTCGATCTGAGCCGGGCTATTTCCTCGGCGAGACCGCCGAGAAAAGAGGGATTTATGCCGTCTTGCTCGCTGGTCAAGACGCCGCTGCCGATCTTCAGTACAATCCTTTTTGCCTTCTTGAGCAGTTCCTTCCGCATGGCCTCAGCTGTATACATAATGATATTTTTTTAAAGGAGTGGATATTACCACGTTTCAAAATGCATGGCAAATGCCTTGACAGCAGCGGCTTAAATGATTTGACAAACTTCTACGGGAACTTTAGACTGGGCCATCTTCGAGGTGAATAGTTGCTGAACAAGAAGCTCTGGAAAAAACGACTCTACGCCATCCTGTCGCTGGACAGCCACCCCGGCCATATTGCAGCCGGTTTCGCAGTAGGCGTCTTTATCAGCTTCACCCCTTTCTTCGGCCTTCATACCCCACTCGCCATCGCCGCCGCCTTCATCTTCCGGCTCAACAAGCTGACCTGCGTGACAGGTGCCTGGGTCAACACCCCCATCACGGTGGTGCCGATCCTCGGGGTCAGTTACAAAGTCGGCAGGTTCCTGCGTGGCCGCCCGGTTAATGATCTGCCGCTGCAGGCCCTGCAAGGGAGCCTGGAATGGCACAATCTCGAGAAGTACGCGAAGTCGCTGATCCTCGGATGCTCCCTCATGGGATTCTGCGCTGCCGTCATCTCCTACTTCATCTGCTACTACCTGGTCGTCAGGTTCCGCGCCCGTGACGCCGCCCAGACTGAACTGGCTAAAGAGATGGAGGAAGTGGGAGAGGAACTCGAGTAACCGCGAAAAGCCGACCGCAGAGGACGCCGGGGACTCCGCAGAGGACTCAGGGGAACACCTCTTGGACTATCCTACATACGCAGCCGTAGGGTTCTTTTCCGGTTCACCCCTTCTTTTCCTCTGTGCCCCTCTGTGACGACCTCTGAGTCCTCCGTGTGAATGCTTCTGTCTTTCCCCCGCCGTCAGCTTGCTTTCCGCTTTAACGAAAAAAGCGCCGGCAGCGTCATCCGCTCCGGCGCTTCTCGTTTATCTATTCCCGACAGCTTTTATCTCCCCAGGAATGGCGACAGCACGCTGTAGCCGAGGAAGCCCATGGTGGCCGAGGCGGGGATGGTGATGACCCAGGCGCAGACGATCCGGTAGGCGACACTCCAGTTAACCGCTGACATCCTCTTCGACAGACCGACCCCAAGGATCGCCGAGGTGATCACGTGGGTGGTACTGGTGGGAAGGCCCATGGCGGCCGCCCCCAGGATGACCCCCGCCGAGGCGGTCTCGACGCAGAAGCCGTGCACCGGCTGCAGCTTCACGAAGTCATGGCCGACGGTCTTTATGATTCTCCATCCACCCGCAGCGGTCCCCAGTGCCATGGCGACGGCGCAGCCCACCTTGACCCAAGTCGGGACGTCGAAGGTGGCAAGGGTCCCGTAGCTCACGAGCGCCATGGTGATGACACCCATCGACTTCTGGGCATCAGCGGTCCCGTGGGAAAAGGCCATCACTGCAGCGGAGAGGATCTGAAGCTTCCGGAAGTTCTTGTTCAGCCCGTAGGGCGCGCTGTTCCTGAAGATCCACATCAGCGTCACCATGAACAGGAAGCCGAAGAAGGCACCGACGACAGGGGAGACCAGCAGCACGGTGATGATCTTCTCGAGCCCCTTCCAGTGAAGAGCCTGCGTTCCGGCGTGGGCGATGACCGAGCCGACCAGCCCCCCGATGATGGCATGGGAGGAGGAGGACGGAAGCCCGTAGTACCAGGTGACGAGGTTCCACACTATAGCGCCGAGGACGCCGGCCAGGACGACCATCTGGGTAATGTTATTGGCGTCGACAATGCCCTTGCCGATGGTGGAGGCGACCTTGGTGGAGATCATGGCGCCTACGAAGTTGAGCCCCGCCGCCATCAGGATGGCGCTTCTTATGGACAGGGCGCGGGTCGAGACGCAGGTGGCGATGGCATTGGCCGTGTCGTGGAAACCATTGATGTAATCGAACAGTAGCGCCGCAACAATCACGGCGACCAACAGGACGAGTGTGGTCTCAGGCATTTTTTACCACCACGCTTTCCAGGATGTTCGCGGCGTCTTCACATTTGTCGGTGGCCGTTTCCAGCGTCTCGTAGATCTCCTTCCACTTGATGAGTTGGATCGGGTCCTTTTCCTCGTCGAAGAGGCGGCTGATGGCTTCGCGGCAGACGCGGTCAGCCTCGTTTTCCAGGGCGTTGACCTCGATGCAGTAGGCGCTGATCGGCTCCAGCTTCCCGCCCAGGACCGCAACGGTCTTGTCTATGGTCTGGCAGGCCTTCAGGATCAGGAAGGCGAGCTCCTTGGACTCGGGGGTCGGCTTCTCCACATTGTACATGACCACGCGCTGGGCCGAGGCGTCGATCAGGTCGAGGATGTCATCGAGGGCCGAGGAGAGGGCATAGATGTCCTCCCTGTCAAAGGGGGTGACGAAGCTCTTGTTCAGTTTCTTGATGATGTCGTGGGTGATGGTATCGCCCTTGTGCTCGACCTCCTTGATCTTGCGCTGGCTGGCAGCCGGATCGGTAAAGTTGTCGAGCATGTCCTTGAGGAGTTCTGCCCCCTCGACGATGTTGTGCGACATATCCCGGAACATGGCGAAGAATTTCTCGTCCTTAGGAATCAACCCAAACATTTCGTTCCTCCAAGGTTGCGGCCGGCAACGGCCAATTATGAGTTCAAAACTGTGAAGATATAACACACTCGATTTAAACATTACAGCAGGAAATGCGTAATTTTGGTTCTCTAATGAATAAAGCCGCCGTTTCGTCTTGATTTATCAGGCCAGTTGGCTTATTGTCGCTGGTATTTTTTAACATATGGCAGGAGTCAAATCAGGATGAATCCTTTTCACGCCGCAGTCCTTGGCACCGTTCAGGGCCTCACCGAGGTCCTTCCCATCAGCAGCTCCGCGCACCTCATCCTGATACCGAAGTTCCTGAAGTGGCCGGAATCGGGGATCACCTTCGACGTGGCGCTCCATATCGGCACCTTCATAGCGCTGGCGTTGTATTTCTGGCGCGACATCATCGAGCTGATCGGGAACTTCTTCGCCGCCTGCCGCGGCGGCCTCAACACCCCGGCGCGCTGCCTTCCCTTCTACATCCTGGCCGCCACCGTCCCTGCCGCCCTGGTGGGGAAAACCCTGGAGGAGCCGATCGAGGAGATCTTCCGCAAAAGCCCGGCCATGATCGCCGTCTTGCTGATAATTTTCGGCCTGCTGCTCGCCTTCGCCGACACCACCGGAGCCAAGAGGTGGAAGATCGACAAGATCACCCTGAAGTACTCCATCCTGATCGGGATCGCCCAGTGCCTGGCCCTGATCCCCGGCGTTTCCCGCTCCGGCATCACCATAACCGCCGCTCTGCTGCTCGGGTTCCACCGCGAGTCCGCCGCCCGTTTCTCCTTCCTCATCTCGCTCCCGATCGTGGCTGGAGCAGCCCTTCTCAAGGTGGGACATCTGCTGAAAGTAGGTGTCCCCGCCGGAGAAGGGATCCCGCTGCTCATAGGCATATCCACCTCCGCCTTCTTCGGCTTCCTGAGCGTCGCCTTTCTCCTCAAACTGGTGCAGCGCGATTCACTCTACCCCTTCGTATGGTACCGCCTCCTTGCCGGCTGCGGCGCCCTCGCCTTGGCTTTGCTGTTCTAAGCCATAGCTCCGCACCCTCCCTGGCAAACGCCCGTTCCTGAGGTATATTTTAGCTTTATTCTTCAGGGGGGCGGGAGGTGCCATGAGCGGAGGGATAAAGAACTGGCCTCAGGGCGAGCGCCCAAGGGAGAAGCTTCTGCAGTCCGGGACCTCCGCCCTTAGCGACGCCGAACTCCTTGCCCTGATCATCGGCAGCGGGGATGCGGCCAGCAGCCGCAGCGCCCTCGATCTGGGCCGCGAGCTGCTGCTTGAGTTCAGATCGCTGCGCTCCCTCGCCGATGCCTCCTGTGCCGAGCTTCAGCGGGTAAAAGGAGTCGGCCCCGCCAAGGCTACCTGCATCAAGGCCGCCCTCGATCTCGCCAGGCGCGTCAGAGAGCAGAACCGTCCCATCGAATCACCTACCCGCTTCACCTCCGCCTCACAAGTCTTCGAACACCTACAAGAGCTACAAGAACTCGATCATGAATTCAGGGACGTTCACAAGGAGTACTTCATGGCGCTCCTTCTGGATGGCAAGAACCGGGTCATCAAGCGGGTCCGGATCTCGGAAGGCTCGTTGAACCAGAGCATCGTCCACCCCCGCGAGGTCTTCAACGTCGCCGTGCGGGAGTCGGCCGCCGCCATGATCCTCTTGCACAACCACCCGACCGGGGACCCCTCCCCGAGCCAGGAGGACCTCGATGTCACCCGCAGGCTGCGGGAAGCCGGGGAACTGATGGGCATTAAAATCCTCGATCACATCATCATTGGAGAGGGTGCCTTCTACAGCTTCGCCGAGAGGGGGCATCTCTAAAGCGCGATCGCCGATCGGGCGGCCGCAACAGGAGAACTCAATGCTTAAAACCATTATTACTCCGCTGTCCAGGGGAGAGTTGAAGGAGCAGGGCTGGCTGGATCTTGAGCAACTGGCGCAGGTGGAGATAACCTCGGAGGACCCCTCCCATCCCATTGAGGCAGCGCTCAAGCCTGATGGCGGTACGGGGTGGCGGGCGGGACAGCCGGGGCCGCAGGTGGTGCGCCTCCTTTTCGACCAGCCACAGAGGATCAAGCGGATCCAGCTCCTCTTCGATGATCGGGACCAGGCCCGCACCCAGGAGTTCGTCCTGCGCTGGTCCGGGGACAACGGGAAGAGCTACCGCGAGATCGTCCGGCAGCAGTACAACTTCGCCCCTTCCGGAACCACCACGGAATCGGAGGAATACAAGCTGGACCTCACGGGAGTGACCGCGCTGGAGCTGGAGATCACCCCCGACATCAGCGGTTCCAGCGCCAGGGCGTCACTGGCCAAGCTCCGTCTGGGGTGAAGTCAAAAGTGGGACTGCCCGAACCTCATGCGATGAAATCGCCGTCAGATAGCCGGTAGGAGGATGCCATGCAACAGATGGTCGATGTGCTGGTGTTGGGGTCGGGGACGGCGGGGCTCACCCTGGCGATGGCCTGCAGCAAGGCGGGGCGCCGGGTGGCGGTAGCCGATGACAAGCCGTTCGGCGGGACCTGCGGGATGCGCGGTTTCGAGCCGGAGAAGTTCCTGGTGACTGCGGCGGCGATCGCCCAGCTGTCCGAGCAGATGTCGGAGAGCGGCATCCACCCTCCCGCGCGCATCGACTGGCCCGCACTGATCCGCTCGAAGACAGCCTTCGGCAACGGCGTTCCCGACCGAACCGAGAGGGCCCTGGAGAGCGCCGGGGTCCGGATGCTCTATGGCGCCGCGCGCTTTCTCTCTCCCGAGGAAGTCGTGATAGGCGATGGCAGCAGGGTCCGCGCCCGGGCCATCGTGATAGCCACCGGCGCCAGGACGGCCCCGCTCGACTTCCCGGGGGCCGAACTGGTCATCACCACCCAGGACTTCATGGATCTCTCCCAGATGCCGCGACGGGTGCTCTTCATCGGCGGGGGCTGCCAGGCCCTCTCGATGGCCCACGTGGCCAGGGCGGCCGGGGCCGTAGTAACCATCCTGCAGCGCGGGGAGCGCATACTGAAGCACTTCGATGACGAGATCATCCGCCGGCTGATCAAGTCGACCCAAGCCCTCGGTATCAACGTCGTCACCGGCGTCACCGCCTGCATGGCCGAAACCTACAACGGCGCCCTGCTCACCTACGGCAAGGCCGGCTGTGCGGAAGCCTTCGGCTCAGATGTCATCATCAATGCGTCGGGAAGGGTCCCGGATCTGGAGAAACTGGACCTGGAAGCGGGGAACGTGACCCGCAGCGAGCGGGGGGTGGAGGTAAACGATTTCCTGCAGAGCACCAGCAACCCGCTGGTCTGGGCTGTCGGCGACGCCTGCGACTCCCCCTTCCATCTCTCCTCGGTGGCGGACATGGAGGCGGAGGTCGCAGCCGAAAATATCATAAGAGGGAACGTGTCGCGCCCCGACTACCATGCGGTCCCGACGGTAGTCTCGACCCAGCCGCCGGTTGCCCAGGTGGGAATGACCGAACAGCAGGCCCATGAGGCGGGAATCGGCTTCCGCATCAATCGGGGCGCTACCAAGGATTGGCCGTCGTCAAGGCGGATAGGCCAGCAGCACGGGTTCTACAAGGTGCTGATCGAAAAGAAGAGCGAGAAGATAGTGGGGGCGCACATCTTTGGCCACAACGCGGGCGAAACGATCAATATTTTCGCCATGGCGATGAAGTTCGGCCTGACCACGAGAGAACTGTTCAAGGTCCTCTGGGCCTATCCCACCGACGCCTCGGATATCAGGGACATGATTGCATAACTCGGAATGCCCCTCCCCCGTAATTCAGCACCGTTGCAAACTTTGCACAGACTACTTCTCCACCCAGCGGCCGTTCTGCAACTGTACCCACCACCCCGGCTGTGCCGAGTCCCGCTTCGTATCGGCATAGGTGGCCGCCGCCCTTGCCATGACCGCATCAATGGCTGCCTTGCTTTCCTTTTGCTTGTTCAGCTTCAGTATGGCCTTCGCCATGCTGGTCACGACGGTCTTGCGACTCTGGTTCTCACCGGCGATCAAGCCTTCATCCTGCGCCGTCACCTTCGTCTTATCACGGACGGCTATCAGCCCCTGGTTGGTTAGCCCGATGGCATGACTGCCGAAAAGCTGGGTCAGCCTGGGGAGCCTCGCGCTCATCTCATCATAAGCCTTGAGGACTTCCGGCATACTGGAGAGCTCTACGGCGAGGACATCGGCCTCATTGTCGGCGGCATAGGCTGAAGATGCGAGGGAAAGTGAGGGGAGCTCGTCGAAGAGGCGGCTCTGCGGTTTTGCCTCCGGCTGTCCAGGTGCCGGGGCCGGCGCCTTTTGACCCGCGGGCGCCTTCTCTCCCGGTTTGAGAAGCATCTCATCCAGGGATTTGTAGGCTTCCTTGGCTGCCTTCTCGGGGAAATAGACATTGACTGTTATCACCGCGCAGGCAGCGAAAAAAAAGCAGCAAAGAGTCAACAGTGATTTCATAACCGTTTTCATGAGACCTCCAGGACCAAGTCGATTTTATCTCATCTAAATGCGTGTTGAAAGAATGCGAACGGTTGCAGACTTCCCCAGCGGGTTCAGCCATGGCTCTTCCCACAGGATAGCAACAGTCCCGAAAATATAGCACCAGGATCGTCACATTGAAAGGGCGTCGTCGCCTTTCTCATCAATCATTCCCCCCACTTGAACTCCTGGGTGGCCGGGGCCTCCTGCTTCTCCGGAGTCTCTGCCGGCTTAGCCCCCGTGCTTGGCGTCCCCCGGACTGCCGCTTCCTTGATGGACTCAAGTAAGTGATCAAGGGCGATGCGGTTTTGTCCCGGGGCGATGTTGACATTGAGGTCGCGCACTCCGATCAGGTTGGTGTGCTGAATAGTCAGGGTATCAAAGGTCAGATCCCCCTCCTCCAGCATCGCCTTGATCTCGGCCTTGTCGTAGGGACGATCGCTACGGAAAAAGAAGCCGCTCAGCTTCTGTTTGGCCAGGCGCTGCAGGAATTCCTTGCTCACCACCATCTTCTCTCCCGCCCCCTCCCTGGCCCATATTTGGGTGAAACCCGTGATCGCGGCAAGGCCGGTACCTTGGCCGCTGAAGCTCAGCACACCGTCGACGCGTCCGGAAATATAACCCGTAATATTTGGGAACATGCTGCACAGGGCCTTGAGGCTCGAGTTGTGGACCATGAGGTCGCCGCGATAGGAAAGTTTCTCCTGCATGTTCACATGCGCCTTCCCGAGGACCTCGCCCTCGAAAAGCGAAGCCCTGAACGAGGAGATATCGGTGACGCCGTTAGCGGCGGTGGCCGCCAGGGTGACCTTCCCCATTTGCAGGCCGCCGAGGGATAACTTGGCGATGGTGATGACCTCGCCGCCGGCAGGCCTGGTCAACTGCTCGAGCAGTCGGGGGAAGTTCTCCCTGCTGAAGCTGACCCGGTCCGGCGGCTTCACCTCTCCCTTCCCCGAGAGGTCGATGGAGAAAGGCAGCCGCCCCTGGACGCGGTCCACGGTAACTTTTTGCGACGGGACCTCCAGCGTGGCGTCCTTGAAGGTCAGCCCCCCCTCCACAAGCCTGTGTCCTTCCGCCAGCTCGACCCTACCGACCACCGCCACCGCCCCCTCGACGGTGGCCTCCTGGATGAAGCGGGGAAGCATGTTGACGAAGGGGTCCACCATCGAGTTGAGAGGGGTCTGCGGCAGCGAAAAATCGATCCGCCCTCGCCTCTTCGGGCTCTGGACCTGGGCCACCCCTCCCTTGAACTTCAGGGAAACCTCTTCGCCTGCCGAGATCACCCCTTCGCTGATGGCCAGATCCCCTTTTGCGAAGCTCCCGGTGACCGAGGCCCCGGCCCCGGAGATCATCGACTTGCCGCTGGCGTCGGTTATCCCGATGCCCGTCCCCTTGGACTTAAACCGGCAGGAAAGGCCGTCACGGCTGGAATAGCTCCCCTTGACCGAGAGATCGACGGATCCCCCCGCCGGATGGTAACTCGCGCCTTTCGGGAGGAACTCGGAAATGGCCGCCAGGTCGGCCCCGGTAACTGCCAGTTCGAAGCTCTGACCGGCGTCGAGGGCGAAGGGATTGAAATTAACTGTCCCCGCCAGCTTCCCACTGAAGAGCTCGCCCGTGGCGTCGGCCTTCCCCCCCCCCTTGGAGAAGGTGCCGTGCACTACCGGTGCGGCCACCTTCTTCCCCCGGTACGCCACCGATCGGGAGGTCAAATCGGCGGTGCCGTCGAGCCAGCTGCCGGCACTGTGGGTGTTAAAGGTGCCACGCAGCCGACCGGAGAGATCGCTCACCGCCACGTCCCGCTCCTTCACCTGCGCACCTTCCATGTCCACGGAAAGAGGATACGTCGTCACGTTGGCATCTCCCCGCTTGACGGGGATCGGGGTGCTGAGATGGGAAATTGAGAGCTCGACGCCCCCGGCGCTGGCGTGTGCGCCCTCAATGTCGAGGATGTTGTCGGCGAGCCGGTAAGCGAACTCGGCACTCCCTGTCTTGCCGTTGACGTCGAGCGCGGAAAAGTGGGCATCGCCGCGTAAGGAGAGGCGTCCGCCCTTTTTCTGAATCACGGCGGACGTGGAGCCGTCTCTGACTGCGACGACGGTCTTCCCACGGCTCCCGCGGAAATTTGCCAGCCGCACCTTGGCCGTGGCGCCAAAGTCCCGGGTGCTCTTTCCCGCGACATCGAGGACGACGGAGGCGGTTCCGGCATCGGCGTGGACCCCTGCCCTTTTCAACTGATCATTGAAAGTCGACAAAATGGCGCGAGGGAGCTTGAGTGAAGCGGTGACAGGGCTGGCTTTGGCCGCGTCGAAAGCGATCCGTCCGCTGAACGGTGTTCCCATGATCGTCGCGGAAAGAGCCGGAAGCTCGGCCTTGAGCGGTTTGAGCTTGGGGGAGAGGGTCAAGCTGGCAGGCATGTTCAGTGTCTGCACGACGGCGTTCTCGTGCCGCCCGGAGACCGAGAGTTTACCGCTGGCCTCGATGGCCTGTGGCCTGCGGGAAAAGCCGATCGTTCCGCCGAGGCCGGAGACGAGCAGCCGCCCTCCCCGGACCAGGGCGCCGTCATGCAGCTTCAGGGTACCGGTGGCAATCTTCAGTCCTTGCCGGTTTCCTTCAAGACGAAGGGAATCGCAGCGCATCCGGCCGGCAAAAGAGAGTTTCTTGCGCGCCTCGTCGGAAAGGAGGAGATTCAGCATGCTGAGATCTGCCTCATCCATGGCGAGCTGCAGTGAGAATTGCCGGTCTGTTCTCAGGCCCGAGGCCTTCCCCTCGGCATGGATCTTTCCGAGGCGGACGACGGAGAGGGTGCCGTTTTTCAGGGTGCCGGAGTCGTTCCGGATGTCGTAGTCGCCAACGAAATCAAGCCTCCCTGTGACGGGGAACCCGGCTTGCCCCGGCAGGCGCAGTCCGGTGAAATAAAAACCGCCGTCGGTGCTGACTATCCCCTTGTGCAGGCTTGCATTGAGCTGAAGGCTTCCCTTGCCGCCTGAGAAGAGGTCGGGGTTTTTTACTTTGAGTAGGTGCGCGGCATCTTTCAGCGACAGGGAGGGCGCGGTCAGGGCCAGATCAAGGGCGGAATCGGCGCCGGGCCGGGCTTTGCCCTTGACGAGGTAACGGTTGTGCGCCGCGTCCTCGAAGGCAAGATCCAGCTTCGATTCGAGGGAGCCCTTGGTGGTCAGGTTGAAGACCTGCAGCGAGACTCCCTGCACGCCGTACCCCTGGACCCTGAGCGACCCGTTCCTGATCACCAGGTCCTCGATCAGGGTCTCCTTTTTCGACGGCTTCCGGGTCAGGATTTTCTGGATCTCGCTGTAATTCCAGACTCCGCTGCTGTTTTGGTCGAGATTGATGCTGACTCCGCTGACGGCGATCAGCCTGAACCGCTGCCGACCTGACAGCAGTCCGCCCCACTCGGGGGCAATGGTGACCGAATCGGCGGCGGCGAGGTTTTCCTTCGGGAAGCCGGGAGGGTTTTGGAGACGGAGGCCTTTAAGGATTATCGCGTTTCCAGAGGTTTCGATGCGTTGAACCGTGAATGGCTGGTGCAGGTAGGATGTCAGCTCCCTGGAGAGCTGCGGCGCCGGAAGAGAGGTGGCGAGATAGATCCGGAGAGCGACGACAATCAGTAGAAGGATGCAGAGAATCCCCAGGATGATCAGCGCTACTAACTTCGCTGCCTTTTTTTCCGGTCTGGTTGTCGGCTCGTTCTCAGTCATCGCAAACCATGTCCCCGGGCGCCTCTCCATACGCTTCTGCGACGGCGTATCACGCATGCCCAAATCGAGCACCTTCGTCAACTATTATCATGAATGGCAGGAGCTCTTCAATGATATCAGTTAAGTTGGCGGAGTCATGAAAGCAAATCCCCCCTGTCCCCCCTTTGACAAGGGGGGGACGCTCGATCGGG
>NZ_JBXKJL010000045.1:0-1436 GCF_056994735.1 Geomonas sp. | reverse complement strand
TACGAGAAGCCCGGTCCCGCTCAGACAATGGTCAAGCGCGAGGGCAAGTACGCCAAGCAGGGCTACAGGAACCACTACGACTACGATCTACCGTACGGGCCAGCAAGATCCGCCTCCGTATGCAAGGTGGCTGAGGTCATCGGCCTAGTCGAAGAGACCACACCCACATGGATCGCCTTCTCCAAGCCTAACATCCCCGGATAGTCTTTGTCAAGCAGCGAGAGCCGCCACCTTTCGGCAGCGGCTCTCGTTGTGGCAGGGCCAGGAAGCTATGCGGCCCGTCCAGCGGCCTCAATTACATCCTGCTTGCACGATCCACACAGGTCCATCTCAAAGACCGTAGACCGCTTGGTGTTGCCGATGATGTGCAGCCACCCATCCGGGAGCTGGAACAAATCCGCTCGTCCCGGCTTGACTTGCATATCCTGCTTCTCCTGCCCGTAGCACTTGTCGCAAGTCGTTACAATAATTTCTTTCCGTGCCATGTGAAGCTCCTTTGAAAATTTTGTAAGCCCCATTAGGTGGAACCTCACACGCTGAGGTATGCTCTTGGTACCAACATGGAGCGAACGGCTTTGTTGAGGTAGAACCACCCGGATCGGTCCCCCATCTGTCCGGGTGGTTTCTTCATATCATGGGGAAGCCCCCTAGCCAAAGTGACTAGAGGGCTTCCGGTGCGGGACTGTCTTACTCTTCCGCGTTGGCGCTGACGCCCGGTGCCTTGTCGAGGTACACCAGATCGTAGAGCATGGCGTAGAGGCCGGTCATACCGGCGAAACCGGCTCCTGCCGAAGTCCACGGATTGCCGGGGCGCTTCTCCCAGTCGATCTGGCCGAGCTTGGAGACCATCGAGGCCACCGCGCTCCAGAAGTCCTCGTCGGTCTTGGACTGATCCAGTGCCGAACCGATGATGTCCGCACCGAGACGGGACACCGAAGCGACACCGGCCAGATCCTTGAGGCGGTACTTGACGGCCTCTTCGACCGACTCACCATCTTCTCCGGTGACCACGCGGGGGCGGTCGTTCCATGCCGAGGCACAGGCCCGAGAGACCAGCTCCCAGTACTTCTTGGCGACCTTCTCCAGCACCAGATCGCGGTTCGAGAGTCGCCCGATCAGCTTCTCCTGAAGCATGTTGCCAGTGGCACGGCGCAGACCCTCGTAGGTGACCGGCTTCTCCGGGTCACGGGCACCGGTCATGTTGACCATGCCGTACCACGGGGAGTCCCCGTCCTGAGCCAGAGCGAACGCGACCTCGCGGATGAGCTGGGCGTGCGTCTTCTCTCCGGCCTCCATGTGGACCTTCGTGGCCTCGATGAGCGCCTTGGGCAGCTTGCGCTGGTTGGTGTTGATGTCATCGAACAGCGTGGCCTCGTCGGCGTAGCGCAGTCCGTAGTAGAGCATCACCGGAACGTCCGGGTTGAAGTTCGCCTTGC